>NZ_JBEPFC010000007.1:0-114007 GCF_040301705.1 Streptomyces sp. NPDC000151
ATACACTTGCTATATCACACCCTCCCCCTCCCCCACCCTCTCCCCTTCTCATGGGGGCGCTTTGCCACCCCCCCCCCCCGCCGGGGGGGGGGGGTCGCGCTCCCGCTCCGCGTGAGCGCTGGCGGATGGCTGCGCCATCCGCACAACCTCGGCGCTGCGCGCCGAGGTTGACGCTCCGTCCGCTGCGCTCCCGGAGTCGAGGAACTTTCCCCCGCTACCCTGGGCTTTCGTTTCACTCCAGCCCAGGGTCGGCGGGTCCGCTGCGCTCCCCCGCCTCAACGGTCCTTCCGGCTGCGCCTCCAGAACCGTGGGGCCCGCTGGCGCGGGCCGAGCTGGCTACGAGGATGGGGGTCGCTCGATCGGGTCGGGTTTCAGTGTAGCGGCTGCATCAAACTGATGCAGCACGTAGCGTTGGCAAAAACGTGGGGCACCCCCGTCCCGAGCTGTGGCGGGCCGCTGCTCACAAAAAGAAAGAGAAGATCATGTGGAGTGCTCAGGACGTAGCGCGAGATCGGGTCAGGCGCCACGCAGACGGCCTCAATATGGCCGCTGTTTCCGAGAAGGACGAGGAGGCCGCTGTCCGCGAGCGTGAGACGGCGGAGCAGGTGGGGCGGGACGGGCCCGCCTCCGAGTTCGCGGAGGAGCCGGAACGGCTGGCTGCCATTTGGTCGGCCCAGCACGCGGAGTGGCAGCGCGTCAGGGCCTTGATGTCTTCGCTCAATTGGGACGAATATGAGCCGGAGCAGGATGCCCAGGGCTCGTCATGGGCTCGGGAGCGCCAGGAGCGGCGGGAGGGTGCTCTTGCGGCCCGGGCTGCTTTCGAGGCGCGGCGGCGGGAGGAAGCGGATGAGCTGCGCGCAGAACTGTGGCTGTCCGCGGCGCCCAGCCGTCTCATCAGGGCGGCAGCAGATCGGGCCGGCCTTCGGCCCGCCCAGGTTCTGGCGCAGCTGGCCGAGCGGGTGGTGGTGGGTGAGGACGGTAAGGTTTCCGTCCCGCCGTTCATGCCGTCCCGGTAATTCCCGAAACAGTCACTAAAAGAGGTAGGGAAAGCTTCAGAATGCCAGCTATTCAGCTTCGGGAACACCAGGTAGACCAGAAGGTGGCTTTCCGTAAGTGGGTTGGATTCCCTGCAAGGACACCTGTCCCCCCTCGGGGGGCGCGAGGCACGATCGTGTCAGCGACTGGATCCGGGAAGACGATCACCGCCGCCGCGTGCGCGCTGGAGTGCTTCCCGGGCGGCCGGATCCTCGTCACTGTCCCGACTCTGGACCTGCTGGCGCAGACTGCCCAGGCGTGGCGTCTGGTGGGCCACCGGGCGTCGATGGTCGCGGTGTGCTCGCTGGAGAACGACCCGGTACTGGAGGAGCTGGGGGTGCGCACCACCACCAACCCGATCCAGCTCGCCCTGTGGGCCGCGAACGGGCCGGTCATCGTGCTCGCCACGTACGCCTCCCTGGTGGACCGCGAGGACCCGGACGATCCGTCGGGCCAGCGGAAGGTTCGCGGGCCGCTGGAGGCCGCTCTGGCAGGCGGGGAGCGCCTGTACGGGCAGCGGATGGACGGCTTCGACCTCGCGATCGTGGACGAAGCGCACGGAACCGCAGGTGATCTTGGACGGCCGTGGGCGGCGATCCACGACAACCAGCGGATCCCGGCGGACTTCCGGCTCTACCTCACCGCCACGCCCCGCATCCTGGCCTCGCCCCGGCCGCAGAAGGGCACGGACGGCCAGGAGCTGGAGATCGCCAGCATGGCCGACGCCCCGGACGGAACCTACGGCGCGTGGCTGGCCGAACTCGGGCTCTCAGAGGCCATCGAGCGCGGCATCCTCGCCGGGTTCGAGATCGACGTCCTGGAGATCCGCGACCCCTCACCGGCCCTCGGACTGTCCGAGGAGGCGCTGCGGGGCCGGCGCCTCGCGCTCCTGCAGACGGCGCTGCTGGAGCACGCGGCAAGGTGGAACCTACGCACCGTCATGACCTTCCACCAGAAGGTCGAGGAGGCGGCGGCCTTCGCGGAGAAGCTGCCGGAGACGGCAACGGAGCTGTACGTCAACGAGACGTCCGACGACGACCTGGCGCAGGCGGAGGAGCTGCCGGCGTCGTCGATCGACGCGGAGTTCTACGAGCTGGAAGCCGGCCGCCACGTCCCCCCGGACCGGGTGTGGTCGGCATGGCTGTGCGGCGACCACCTCGTCACCGAGCGGCGGGAGGTGCTGCGGCAATTCGCCAATGGGATCGACGCAGCCGGCCGCCGGGTGCACCGCGCCTTCCTCGCGAGCGTTCGCGTCCTCGGGGAAGGCGTCGACATCACCGGCGAGCGCGGAGTGGAAGCGATCTGCTTCGCCGACACCCGCGGCTCGCAGGTCGAGATCGTCCAGAACATCGGCCGCGCGCTCCGGCTCAACAAGGACGGCTCCACCAAGGTCGCCAGGATCATCGTGCCCGTCTTCCTGGAGCCCGGCGAGGACCCAACCGACATGGTCGCCAGCGCCAGCTTTCGACCTCTTGTAGCGGTGCTCCAGGGCCTCCGCTCCCACTCGGAACGCCTCGTAGAGCAGTTGGCCTCCCGCGCCCTCACCAGCGGACAGCGCAAGGTCCACGTCCGGCGCGACGACGACGGCCGGATCATCGGCGCCGACGACGAGGACCAGGAGCAGGACGGCACCCAGGCCGCCGCGGAGTCGGCGCTGCTGCACTTCTCCAGCCCACGCCACGCGGCGACCATCGCGGCGTTCCTGCGCACCCGGGTCTACCGTCCGGAGTCCCTGGTGTGGCTGGAGGGCTACCAAGCCCTCCTCCGCTGGCGAGCCGAGAACGAGATCACCGGCCTGTACGCGGTGCCGTACGACACCGAGACGACGGTGGGCGTCACGAAGGACTTCCCTCTCGGGCGGTGGGTGCACCAGCAGCGCAAGGCGCTGCGGGCCGGAGAGCTGGAGGACCGGCGCAAGACCCTGCTGGACGCGCCGGAAGCCGGAATGGTGTGGGAGCCGGGCGAAGAAGCCTGGGAGAACAAGCTCGCCGCGCTCCGGTCCTACCGGCGGGCCACCGGACACCTCGCACCGCGACAGGACGCCGTCTGGGGCGAGGACGAGACCATGGTGCCCATCGGACAGCACATGGCCAACCTCCGGCGCAAGGGCGGCCTCGGCAAGGACCCGGAGCGGGCTCGCGTGCGGGCGCGGCAGCTGGCCGCGGTCGACCCCGACTGGAACTGGCCCTGGCCGCTGGACTGGCAACGCCACTACCGCGTCCTCGCCGACCTCGTCGACGCCGACGGAGCCGGCGTACTTGCCGAAATCCAGCCCGGAGTGACGTTCGAGGGCGACGACCTGGGCAAATGGCTGCAGCGGCAGAAACAGCCAGGCACCTGGGCGCAGCTGTCCACCGAGCAGCAAGAACGGCTGACCAAACTGGGCATCAAGCCACTGGAGGAGCCGGCGCCCGCCCCGACGGCCGAGCGAGCGACGAAAGGCCTGAGCAAGGCGCAGCAGGCGTTCCAGCGCGGTCTGGCAGCCCTCAGGCAGTGGGTGGAACGGGAAGGCGCGGACCGACCGGTGCCGCGCAGCCACAGCGAAGAGATCGCAATCGACGGCGAGGCAGAGCCGGTGGCAGTGAAGCTGGGGGTGTGGGTCTCGAACACCAAGTCAAGGCGCGACAAGCTCACCCAGGACCAACGCGACGCGCTCGCCGCGCTCGGCCTGAAATGGGCGAGGGCGTAGAAGCCACTCGGGCTACTGTGCGTCGATGCAGGGCCCTTGGGCGCGGAAGCGCGCGCGGGTTTCCGGCCAGGGCGTCGCGCTGTCGTGGCCGGAGCAGCCGACGCCTCCGCAAAGAGGTCGTGAGTCGCGCGTCGGCCTGCCGTTGATCAGCGCCACCCGCCCGTACGCGTCGTAGCGCTCGCGGCTGTCCTCGCCGTCCACAAGATCATTGGCGAGCTCCTGCTTGGTGGAACGCACGAGATCCGCGATCGGAACACCCCACCTGCTGCGGATCATGGCTACGAGCTGTGCCTTGGAGTGGTCGCGCATCAGAGCGTTTCTCCGCTGGAGCAGCTCGTTGGCGAGCTCGGCTTCGGCTGCGGGAATCGGCGTGATCGAGCCACGGATGTACTCGGGGTCCTCGTACGCGTCGAAGATCATGATGCAGGCCGCGTGCGGCGCGAAGACGACGATCGCATCTGGATTCTCAGCCTGTGCCTCGGCGGTGGCACGTACCCAGTTGAGGGCTTCGTGGTAGCTGGAGTGTGTGCCCTGCTCGTGTGCGGTGCGCTGGAGTTCGCGGGCGCGCTGCTGCTCGGTAGTGCGTTTGGTCATGGACGGGTCCTCTCGGCACCGGGTCCTCACCCCCACACGGCAACCCGGCTCGATGGATCCTCAAGTTGTTCGTCAAGCGGTCCGTTGATCCCGGAAGACCTTCCACCATTGTTCCGGGCAGTGTGGGTGTCCGGGTGCGGTGTGGGCGTCGGCGAAGCCCAGGGCGTCAGCCCTGCGGGCAGGATACCGGCTCGGCCGTCGGCTCTTCCCTTCGTCGGCGACGGCGAAGGCGGTGGTGTTCTCCGTGTACGGGTCGTTCGGCTCATGTGCGTGCCGGACGGCGTCGCGGACAAGGCGCAGCCGAAGGACTGCGCCAGTTCTCCATCCGGCGAAGTGCTCCCGCCTCGCCCTTTTGGGACTCGATACCAGGAGGACAACACCGGGATGCCGGCGACGTCCGTCGTGAACCGCGCCGCCAGCTTGTCGCCGATGCTCGCCCAAGGGCTCGTAGCTTGCGTCAGCCAGCACTGTCCCGAGAATGCAGGAACTGGCCAGCAGGAGCGGGCGGTATGGCAGAACTGACGCGACGGACTGCAGGTGCCGACCCTGTCGGCTGGCCGCTTCGAGAGGCGGACGTGGGACAGATCAAGCAGGGTTTGGAGCGCGCGTTGCGCACCCGGTCTGTTCCCTCAAGCACCGAGGCCCGCCTGCGTTTTCTGCTGGCAGCGCATCGGGGTTCCACCCAGAGGGTGGCCACCGTGCTGGGGGTGTCGCAGCGCACCGTGCAGCGGTGGGTGACGAAGAAGCCAGGAGCACGTCGTCCGCCGGGTCCGATGCAGGTCCGGGCGATCGAGGAAGCGGTCCTGGCTCGGTGGCAGCCCCGGATACGAGCCCGTCGGCGTGCCCAGGCCGAGGCGGAAGGCTTCGTCTTCCACACCAGGGTGCGATTCGGATTCGCCGCGCCAGCAGGGTCTTCGGATGATCCGCGGGTGCGGTGGATCACCCAGGACCTTCCGGGAGAGGTCGCCCGGGAGCTGTTCGCCGCCTGGGATGCCGGCGCGGGCGAGCAACAGCAAACGGTGATCCTGGCCCGCGCGCTGGGACACGCCTACTTTCACGAATGGGGCCGCCGGGCCCACGGTCTGCACATCGCTTTCAGCGACGTCGAGTTCGCCGACTTCTCGATCGGCTGAGGCTGACTCTTCGAGCGACCGCGTCAGGGGGTTCAGCGTCGCGAGGTCCTGACGCGGCTGGCCGGCGTCGCTTCGTACCTCTCGGCTTCCTGCCGCTCGCGCCAGTCCCACTCCACACGGCCGACCGAGCCTTGGCGGCGGGCTGCGGGCGGCTGTGGCGAGCGCAGCCTGGCCGTCTCCGCCACGCGCAGCAGGTGCCCACGGTCACCTGGCGCGGCGAGCAGTTCCTGCTCCTCGCTGGATACCAGCCGGGTGAAGCAGGCCGCAGCCCGCAGGAAGACGCCCGCCCAGGGCGGTACGGGGTAGGCGGCGCAGCCGTCGGTGTAGCGGGCGCGGTCGTGCAGGGCGAGCGTGGCCGCGGCGTCGTCGTAGTCGCGGGGGCGTGCGGTGGCGAGTTGCTGGAGGGAGGCGCCGGTGATCAGTGCGGCGGCGACGGCCGCGGCGAGGTGGGGATGTGCGGTCGCCGCGTGCAGCCGGTGGGCGACCTGCTGGGCGATGTGCGCGGTGAGCGGCACGGGCGGTGGGCGGTGCCGCCAGACGATCGGGGGCGGCGTGCACGGGGCGGTGCAGGGGTGGGGGCTGTCGTAGGAGACGAGGCGGTCCAGTGCGGGCAGGGTGAGCCAGCGGTCTGCCGGCCCGGCGTGTTCGTCTGCCGGCGGGGGTTCGGTGATAGGCGTGCCGTAGTAGTGGCGGCGGGCTGCCTCGAAGTCGGCGGTGAGGGCGTAGTCGGCCGTCCGCAGGGCCTGGTGCAGAGCGGCGGGAAGGTGAGGGCGGTGGCAGACCAAGGTCAGGTGGATACCGGTGAGGGCATGTAGCTGTAGCAGGCGCATCGTGCGGCGGGCGGTGAGGCGGTGGGCGCGCAGGACGGTTAGCCGGGTGATGGGAAGGGCGGTCATCCAGGCGGCAGCGGCTTCCCAGGCGGGCTGACGGCCGCCGGGAAAGCGGCCCGGGAGTAGGGGCGGTTTACCCAGGGCGACGAGAAGGTCGTGGGCGAGGCCGGTTTCGCTGGTGGTGCCCGGGCCGGGGTGCAGGGTGATCCGGCCGGACGACGGATGGTGGGCAGCCAGGGCGGTGTGCGTGTGGATCGCGTCGTCGCCGGGGTCGATGACCACGGCGACGGGCGGCGGTGGCGCGGCGAGGGGCATGGCGGTGTGGTGGTGTGGTGGTCAGGCGAGGCGGCTGAAGGCCCAGCGCAGCAGTTCTTGGTCGACGCGGGGGCGGCCGGTGCGTGCCAGGGCGGTGCGGGTGTGGGCGGTCAGCTGGGCCCAGGCGCGGAAGTTGCCGTGTGCGGCGTGCTGGTCGGCGAACGTGATGTCGTCGGGGTCAGCGTCGGCCCAGACCGGATGGAACAGGGGGATGGCCTCCAGGACCTCACCGGGCGTGAGGCGGGAGAAGTGCTGCCAGATGAAGATGCGGGAGGACAGCATCGGTTCACGGCGCAGCACGGTGTGGCAGCCCTCCCCGCCGACGAAGATGATCGCGAGCTGAGTGGCGGGTTCGTCCCACAGGTAGCGGAAGTATTCGAAGGCCTCCCCGTTGAGCCACTGGGCCTCGTCCACGAGGAACGTACGGGGGCGCTCGGCCAGGGCCATCTTCAGCAGACGGTCGAACTCGCTGGGATGACGCGGTGGTTCACCGGCCAGATCGAGCGCGGTGAACAGCTCGTAGCGCACCGCGCGGGCCGTGGGACGGGCACGGAAGGTGACCCGTCGGACGTCCTCTACGGGTTCGAGTTCGTGCAGGCACGTGTTGACCGCGAGAGTCTTGCCGAAGCCCGCGCCGCCGTGGATGCACATCATGGCGCGCGCGGCGACGGTGTCGGCAATGTTCTCCTGTGCGGTGAGCAGGGCCCGGGTGATGACGACGGCCGCGTCGGGGAGGTCGACGTACTGGTAGGTGGCCGTGGTCATCAGGCGTCTCCTGCGGGGTGGGTGCCGGGCTCCGGCAGAGTGTCCGCTGGCAGGTCGGCTGGAGCGGGGACGGGGGGAGGTGACGCGGTGCCGGCAGCGAGGGCGGGCGGGGTGCGCCAGTGCGCTGGAGGCGGGGCGGGCGGGATCAGGTCGGGCAGTGCCAGCCGTGCGACGTCGGTGTAGTCGGCGGCGGCGAGTTCACGGTCGGCCTGGGCGGCCGTGATGGCTCCCAGCCGCTGGGCGGGCTCCGCGCTGGTGGTGGGGGCGAATCGCTGGCGGCGCAGGCGTTCGGCGGCCTTCGCGTCGGCGCGCAGGCGCCGGGCGCGCTCCGCACGTGCCTCGCGCAGCGCCTGCAGTTGCTCGGGGGTGGCCGCGTCCGCGAGGTGCGCCGGGCCGAGGTGGCGGCCTCGGGCGTCGCAAACCTCGATCTCGTGGTCGTGGTGCGGCATGTAGCGCACGCGGACCTGGCGGCCGGCCTGGCCGGTCATCCACGCGGCGGTGTAGGTGCGGCCGCGCCAGCTCACGCCGTGGCTGGTCAGCTTTCGGGGCCGCCCGTCGTCCTCGAGGGTGAAGGCCCACAGGTCGGCGGCGGGGATGTCGGTGACAGGGGTCGGATCGGCCTGCCACGCCTCCAGTGGCGTAAGGCCCGACAGAGCTTTCGGGCGATGCGCGGTGTTCCACCAGTTCGTCCACGCCAGGACCTCCGTGGTGAAGTCCTGGAACGACAGGGCGGACACCGCCCCTGCGGTACGTCCGCGCCGGTCTGAGCGGGGCCCGGTGGGCCCGGCGGTGTAGCCGGGCAGGGCGGCGAACAGCATCCGGTCCGCAGCCCGGTTGAGGTTCTCCACCGTTCCTTTCAGATGCGGGCTGTAGGCGGGCAGGTCCTTGACCGTCACGCCCATCGCGCCGAGCGCGGTGGTGACGGCGGCCGACAGGAAGTCCTTGCCCCGGTCCACCCTCACCAGCTCCGGCACTCCCCCGGCCGGGCCGTAGGGCTCATCCCGCACTACTGCGGCGCGCAAGGCGGCCAGTACCGACGCGCGGGAGGGATGGCCCGGGGTGACAGCGGTGCCGGTGATGACCTTGGTGGCGGTGTCGATGAACCAGGTGATCCACGGGCGCACCAGGTCGCCGTCGGCGTCGACCAGCACCGGGGCCTGGACGTGGTCGGTCTCCCAGGCGTAGTTGCGCCATGACGCCGGCCGCTTGCCAAACACGTCATGGGCGCGTGCTGTCGCCGGTCCGATGGCGAGACCGGCGCGCTCCCCCGCCGTCAGGTCACGGCGCAGCGCGCGCAGGAACGTCGACAGGGACGGGACCGGATCCAGCAGCGGCACCTGCGACAGGGCTGCCCCACCCGGAACAGCCACGATGTCCGGCGGGACGGGCGCGGCAGTGCCGGACGTTTGCGCGCGTACGCCTCCGGCCTCGGCTGCGGCGCGCTCCATGAGCTGGCGGTGGACTGCGGAGGCGTTGCCGTGCCAGTACGCCAGCAGCACCCGGATCTCCGCGGTGATCTCGAACCGGCCGGTGTGGCGGGCTCCGGGGTGCGCAGCCGCCGCCGGGCTCTGGGATGCCTCGGCCAGCCATCGCCACACCGTGCGCTCCGATGCTCCCAGGCACTCCCCCGCCAGCCGCACGTGCTGCCGCGTAAGACCGCCCCGGGCCCTCAGCGCCAGCAGGCGACGCACTGCGGGCGCCCGCAGTGCAACCAGCGACTGCTTTCCGAGCACACCGGCCGGATTCCCCGGCAGTGGCAGCCACTGCCCTCCCGCGTCAACGTCGTGGCCGCCGTTGGTGTCCTGCGGTCTGCTGTCTGTCATCGCGCTGTTTCCCTCCTCGCCGAACGGGGTGAGGTTCTCTGCCGTCGGAACTGGTGTGTCCCGGGCATGTGAGAGGGGCCGTCATGGGTACGGGCCGAGCCGGGCGCAGGCCTGGTCGATCGCGTCCCGCCCCACGCCCGCGTCGGGGTCGCGGCCCCGGGCGGCGCAGACATGCGAGGTGATCTTCGCCCAGGTGCGGAAGTTGCCGCGGGCGATCTGCTCATCCGCCCGTCCCAGGTCGACCGGGTCCGCGTCCTCCCACACCGGGTGAAACAGGCGCAGCGTCTGCGGCACGTGCTCCGTGTCGAGGCGGCTGACCTGGTGCCAGGTCAGGACCCGGGAACGCATCGCCGCTGCCCGGGCGAGCGCCCGCTCACTGCCCGCCCCGCAGAGCACCAGGGCGGCCGCACAGCCCGGCGAGTCCCACAGCTGCCGCAGGTAGTCCAGCACCGGCGGTGACAGACGCTGCGCGTCGTCGAGGAACAGCACACCCGGCTCGGCCAGCGCCTCCGTCAGCGCCTGGTCGACCGGTCCGGCACGGTGGGTCAGGGACCCCGATGGCAGCCCCAATGCCTCGCACAACGCGGCCCGCACCTGCGGCAGGCCGGGCCTGACTCCCACCATCACCCGCCACACCGGCACCCGGCCGGGCAGCAGGTGCAGAGCCTGCTCGACCGCGACCGTCTTCCCCAGTCCCGTGTCCCCGTACACACAGCCGATCCCCCGCGCGGCGACCGTGTGCCCCACCGCCTCCACCACCCCGGCCACCTGCCGCGTGGACACCAGTCGCGCCCCCGGCGCGTACAGGCGCACCCCGCCGGCCACCCGGGTACGCGTCACCGCGCCGGGCCGCTGTTCACCGCCCGTACCGGACGGCTCGGCATCCGGGCCGTCCACGACCGGCGGACCGTTCGCACCATCTGCGAAGCCGAGTTCGGCCAGTGCCCGGTCATACAGGCTCGGCTCCACCCGGCCCGACGCCGCGCGGGCGACCTGAAGCACCCGGCCCGCACGCAGCTCGTCCTTGATCGCACGGTGCAGCGTCGCCAAGGACGGCACAAACTCCGCCCCCCAGTGTTCCAGCACGCCCTCGTCCTGCGCCTGGAGCATCCTTCGGCGCAGCTCGGCGACGTTCCCGCCGGCCTGGGTGAGCACCTCCCACAAGGCGTCGCCCACCACGAACCCGCCCTGCCGCGGCCGCGCCTCCACCCGCCCCTCGCGTCCCTCGGCCAGCCACCGCCACACCGTCCGCTCCGTCACCCCCGCCAAACCGGCCGCGATCCGCACGTGCAACGACGACAGACCGCCCTCACCCCGGTCCACCGCCAGCAGCCGCCGCACCACCACGGCCCGCTCCACCCGCCCGGCCACCGCCAAAACAGCCGGACCCGGCACCGCCTCCCCCACCGGGGCCTGTAAAACCGTCACACGGCCAACCCCACCCGCCCCGGCCACCCACCTGTACAGAAACAGGCAAACCCAACACAGTTGGACCGCGACCTGCTACTAACCACACCGTGACAGCCACCCGGTCACCCCACGACAGCAACCAGTTCCACGACCCGGCCCGTGGACTGCTGTCAGCACCCCGCCCCGCTGACATCGCCCTGTACTGGCCCTGGCCCACCTACGAAGGCACCTGCATGCCAGCAGTGGTGGCAACTACCGTTCCGGCTCAGCGAGCCTCACGTCCGACCGGTCAAACGGCATCTGCGACAAGAAGGCGTCCCAGCGCCTCTTCCCCAGTCAGAGGTGGGGCGCTGGCAGTCAGCGACGTGCCCGGTGGAGGCGTCGGTCCAGTATTGGCTTGTGGCGTCCGGGCCGACTCTCCAAAATGTGCTCGCATGTTCGCGCTCCTGCCGCGAACTCGGCGCCGGTGCGTGCCGTCATCGCCCGGAAGAACGCCCGACCATCCGGGGACTGGCTGCTGGTCGTCCAGCGATAGCCGGGACCGTCCAGGAGTGCCCTGTCGACGAGGCGTGTGCCGAGACCTTGCCGCTGCACTTCCGGGGAGAGCGAGATTTTCGAAATGACGCCCCGCTCGCACTGATGACAGACCTTCCACACGAGCCGCGCATCGGATATCCCGTCGCGGCCGTAGACGCGAATATCCTGGAAACCAGCAGGCCGCGTCGCGGCGCGCAGCAGAAAGAACCACTCGGTCCTCGGACGGCGAAGAAGCATCCACCGCCAACGAAACTCATCCAGCCCGTCAGGCGTCCTCATCGGAGCTCCTTCGCCAGTCCACTGCCGAGTCCGAGTCTCGCGGGCGTTGCTGCGGTTGTCCTTCAAACGGTAGGAACAGCCACCTCCACGACAGCCGACCTACCCCACACTGGTTGGAAAACAGCAGCCGCTTGGTCACCTCATGACAGCGGACCTGGCCGCAACTATCCCCATGACCAGGCACCCAGCATCCCGTCCTGCTGACACCCACCCAATGCCACCAACGCGCCCACTCACACACAGCGCAGCCACGGCCCGCTCGAGCCCGCCGGCGGCTTTCCCACCACCCGCTACAGCCTGGACAAATAGCTGCACCTGCAGGGCACCCGCCGCTCGTTCCTGCACCCGAACAACAACGCCCCTCCTCACCCAGATCGGCATCAACACCGCGGTGACGACCGCCGCCAGCCCAGACGGCGCAACCTTAAGACCGGCACCGAAGAAGCCCTCACCACGCCCGCTCCTTGCCGCCGAACACGACAGCCTGGCCTGCGTAACCTCCGCAACGCCCACGACGGCTTCCGCCTGGACAGTGGCCCGCCAACCCGCACAACTACCAGCACACCAGCCACCCCCCTGCCCCTGCCCGCCGGCGCCCAGGCCCTCAACGCCACCGCCCTGGTGGGCCCGCCCTGGAACCCGAAAGGGCAGCGCAGCTACGACCGCGCCCGCGACGCCGCCGACGGCCGCCTCCTGCGGACCGAGAACGGCTTCAACGACCTCCCCACGACTGCGGAACCGACCACTGACTGTGGCGCCGGTGCGCCATGTACGACGAGCTCCCTCGAGCAGCGGCAACTCCTCACCGACACCGGCAACACCACCGAGCAGCCCGTACGGCCCGGGAACATGCACGTACAGCCCGAGAACACCAGCTGCGCCCGGCCTTGGAGACACAAGACAACGTCGGTCAAGCCAGACTGCAGATACCGGCACACTGCCCTCGCCCGCAGACACACCACAACTGATCAGCGCAGGCCAGACCACCTGGTCAGAAGAACCGCTCCTGGACACGGTGATCTGTGCGTGAGCGCGGTGATGACGAACTGTGCGGTGTCCGTGGCCTGGCACTGGCGTGGTCAGCGCGTAGTTCGTTGAGGTGCTGCTCGATGGCGGGCAGGCAGGAGGCGAGACGATCGAAGCCGCTTCCGGCGCGCCGGAAGCGGATCGGGCAGGCGATGCTGACGGCTTCGAGCACGCCCGCGCCGGCGAGCGGATCGGCGGATGAGCGGATGGGCGGTCTCTGTCATCCACCGGGAAGCCGCTCGGATGTCTTTACTGAGTGGCACCGAGGAGATCACGAAGAAGCTGCTCGACCGGATCGGCTCCTCTGCACCGCCGCGCAACGAGCCAGGGCATCACCACGCCACTGGACACCTTCCCGCGCCGGCCCTCATCAGCCGCTGCCTGAGCGCCCGCCGGCGTTGTCTTCGTCCCTGCACCTGCGCGGTCTGCGGTCTGCGGTACGTACGGGCTCGCCAGGAAGCCACCGTTGTCCTTGATGCGCCGCTTCCTTCCGCGGCCGGCCACCAGGCATGGCATCGCCGCGGCGGATTGGCGCCTCCCCGCGCCGTTGACGGGCGAGGCGGCCCCTCGCTCCCGCTGCCGCAGGTGCGTGGGCGCAGGGTTCGGCCGGCCTGGTGAGTGGGCCCTGCTGGCGGCCTGGGAGCACGATCGATTGTCAGTGGCGGGTGAGAAGGTAGAAGCATCGAGGGGAAAAGGGGGAGCGGTCATGTCTGGAAACCAGAACTACATCAACCACGTTGCTCTTGTCCTGGATGCCAGTTCATCCATGTCGCATCTGAGCCGCAAGGTCGTCGACGTCGCCGACCAGCAGATTGCCTACCTGGCCCGCCGGTCGAAGGAGCTGGGCCAAGAAACCCGCGTCACGGTGTACGTCTTCGCCGACACGGTGGAGTGCGTCATCTACGACAAGGACGTGCTGCGGATGCCGTCCCTGAAACAGCTGTACCGGGTCGGCGGAATGACGGCGCTGCTGGCAGCCACGCTCAAGTCGCAGCGGGAGCTGGCGCAGACAGCCCAACTGTACGGCGACCACAGCTTCCTGACGTTCGTGCTGACCGATGGACAGGAGAACGCAAGTCATCGCTGCCCCGATGCCCCTGCCGGGGATCCGCGTGAGCTGGTGCAGGCCGTGACAACGATGCTGCAGAGGCAGCAGGACAACTGGACGCTGGCCGTCCTTGTGCCGGATCAGATGGGCAAGCGCGAGGCCATGCAGTGCGGTTTCCCCAAGGACAACATCGCCATCTGGGACGCCACCAGCACGCAGGGCCTGGAGGAGGCCGGGCAGGTCATCCAGCAGGCCACCGAAAACTTCATGAGGGGCCGGGCCCAAGGCATCCGGGGATCGCGGGCGGTGTTCTCCACGGGGTCGGAGGCGGTCAACACCGACACGATCCAGGCAGCCGGCCTCACCCCGGTAAACCCCTCGCAGTACCAGCTGATTCCCGTGGCACGCGCAGCGGCGATACGGGACTGGGTCACCGAATGCGGCCACACCTACCGCACCGGTTGCGCATTTTATCAGCTGAGCAAGTCGGAGAAGATCCAGGCGCAGAAGCGGATTGCGGTGCTGGAGAAAAAGACGGACCGGGTCTACACGGGGCCCCAGGCCCGCTCCCTGCTCGGCCTGCCGGACGCGGAAGTCCGCGTCAACCCCGACCGCAACGACGACTTCACCATCTTCGTGCAAAGCACCAGCGTCAACCGGAAACTGGTACCGCACACCCGGCTACTGTTGATGATCTGAAGCCCTCTTGGAACCCCCGCCGGCCGGGCTGACCGAACCCCTCCTTCGGCGTTCGGCACGCCGCCTATGCCGACTGCTTGACCTAAAGGCGACGCGGGCTGGGACGTGAGCCTGGTCCGTCGAGCTGAGCCAAGGGGTCGCGCCTTTCGGTCTTCGGGGCGCGGCCCCTTCAGCATGCGGCCATGCACCCGGACACCACCGACCTGCGGCCACTACCAGCACAGACCACGCGCACCCACACCACAACCACACACACCCGGCCCCGGAACCACCGGCGCCTGCCCGGCCTCCCACCTCTGCACCACGACGGGCAGTGCGTGGTCCCGTAGCTGGTGGATGAAGCCCGTGGACCTGGTGATCCGACGCTCTAGGCGCTGGTCACCGACAGAGACCAGCAGACACCCACGCCTTTCCGCCACCACCGAACCACCCACCTCACACACCGCAATGCACTCGAGGGCACCCGGAACGGTGACCCGCCGGCAGGCTTTTCGTGCCGGCGGCCAACGGGCACCAGCGATCAGGGATCGGTTGCCCGCATGTGCGGCCCGGGAGGGCGGCCTACCGGGGAAGTCCTGTCCCCTCGCGGCCCTGGGCAGGCCTCAGAGCCCGAGCAGAGCAGCAGAGCCGGGGGGCGGGAATGTCCTGCCCCGTGCTCGCTTCGCTGCCGGTGCCCGGCCTGGGCGACCGTGCTCATGCCCGCCTTCAGCTTGGGCACCTTGGGTGCCCGGCCGTAGGACGCCGGCATCGCCTCGGCCATGGTCAACACCTCCCAGCAGGCCCGCGGTGCGATCGGCACCGCCCTGCTCACCACCACCGCCACCGCCACCGCTACTGCCGCCGCCTGCATCCGCCCCGCCACCATCCGGCCGGACGACCCAGGCCCTCGGCCACGGCTACAGCAAGCAGTGCCCTGTGGTGGGCCGCCGGCATCATCCCTCGCCACACTCCCCGCCCCGCCCGCTCCCGGACACCTCAAAACCTCTAAAGCCCGAACACGCCCGCCCACACGCAGCTGCCCCGCCCCCTGACCAGCAGCCCAGCGCTAAGGAGTGACATGTCCGTCCTGACCACCGACATCGACGCCCTCACCGGCGGCCCCGCCGACCTGACCCAGTACCAGAGCAAGGCCGTACTGATCGTCAACGTCGCCTCCCAATGCGGCCTCACCCCCAATACACCGCCCTAAAAAACTGCAACAGCACTACGACCGCGCGGCTTCACCGTCCTGGGCGTGCCCTGCAACCAGTTCATGGGCCAAGAACCCGGCACCGCCGAAGAGATCGCCGCCTTCTGCTCCACCACCTACGGCACCACCTTCCCCATGACACAGAAGACCGACGTGCACAGCGACACCCGCCACCCCCTCTACGACAAACTCACCCACACCCCCGACACCGAGAGCTACACCGGTGAAGTGCGCCGGAACTTCGAAAAAATCCTCCTCACCCCCAACAGCACCACCGCAGCACGCTTCGCCCCCAAACCCAACCCGACGCCAAGGAAGTCACCACCGCCATCGAAACCGCCCTGCCCCACTGACCACCACACACCCAGCACCGAGACACCGCACCTCTGCGCGCCACCACAACCACCCGCCCCCGCCACCAACACCCTCCCCCCACCACGACCACCACCGGACCACGCACGAGACCACAGCCATCCACCCACCACCACGCAAGGAGCAAGGCTGGAGCGGCCCAACACCCTGAAGCTGGTTCCGGTGCCTGAGCGGCACAGCCAAACCACACCACACCCCAACGCGACACCGGCGCAGCATCGGCGCGGCATCGGCGTGACGTCGAGCAAGCGCCCCCGCCCCAGCGACAGCGGCTCACGGAGCCACGGAATCAGAGAGCCGAACGGCCCCAGCGACTCAGACAGCCAGCCTGCTGGGACCCCTACCGCCGCCCCTCGCGGTGCCCACGACACACGACCGCAAGCACCAGACGCTGCAGCTCGACCGCCCCCAAGACCTCGGCCTCGGGCCGGGCCACCGCACGAGCCCGTCGACGCCGAAGCCGTGCGCGCGGGCCAAGGCGCGGCCGACGCGGATCATCCCGTGTTGCCTTCCGCGGCCGAGCGGGGCTTCAGGCTGAGGTCCGCGACGGTGACTCGCGGGCTCGTGTGCGCAGTTGCTCGTTGATGCGCTGGGCTTCTTCCAGCTGGTCTTCGAGGATGACGATGCGGCAGGCGGCCTCGATGGGGGTGCCCTGGTCCACGAGTTCGCGGGCCCGGGCGGCGATACGCAGCTGGTAGCGGGAGTAGCGGCGATGGCCGCCCTCGGAGCGCAGAGGGGTGATCAGGCGGTGTTCGCCCAGGGCGCGGAGGAAGGCGGGGGTGGTGCCGAGCATCGCGGCGGCCCGGCCCATGGTGTAGGCGGGGTAGTCGTCATCGTCGAGATTGTCGAGGGGGCGGGGACTGGCAGGGGGCATAGACCTCTTCTTTCGCGGACGCGTCGAGGGGCCCGGGTGCCAGTACCGGCACCCGGGCCCCGAGCTTTCAACACCATCTACCGGCTACCTGCGCCGGCCTTCTTCATCCGCAGTTCCGCCTGGGAGGACGGGGCTGCGGGGATCGAGGATGCGTGACCGGGGACCACCTTCCCATCCGGGGCCTGCGGTACCCGGGCGGGCTTCTCCCTCGCCCGGGCGATCCTGATGGCGTCGGCTCCTTACCTCATTCGGTTACTCGGTCGTACTGCTGGATAACGCGGGTAACGCGGGTACTGCTCGCGGCCCTGGCCGCGTCCTGCTTGGCCTGCATGCACGGCAGTTCACCTCTGCCGTGCCCACATCGACTTTCTGGGTACGACGAAAACAGTAACCCCGCAACGAGCCAATGTCTACTGTTGCCATGGTAGGTTTTCTTCAGAGTCGATGTGCGAAGTCCTGCTGCAGGCACACCTGGAAGAGTGCTTTGCCTACTTGAAGCCCGGGCCGGCGGGTACGTGCTGAGCCTGGCGGCGTAACCGATGCAGGGCGGGGGCCACGTAGGGCCGACACGGAGGCGACCCGCATGCACGCCCCAAGGCCTGTGTGGTGGTTGAGGGCGGCAGCCCCGCCGGCACCGCTCGCGCGCGCGGCGTCGCCCGCGCCTTCGCCGATGGCCGACGGAATCGATCGCGCTCGCGGGAACGATCGCGCTCGCGGAAGCGATCGCTGTCCTGGTCTCCGAGCTCGCCACCAACGCCCTGCGCCGTGGCGGTGGCCGCCGTCGAAGACGGCCACCGCCACGGTGACGAGGTCATGGAGCGGCAGGACCTGGCCGGCCCGGCCAGATCACGGATCGCGCAGCACACGTCTCACCGCCGTGCACCGTCTCCCCCCCCGGCGCGTCAGGCCGCCTGGGTGAGCTCGGCGCGGCCGAACAGCAAGGCGTAGCCGGAGGGGAGCTGGGCGAGGATGCGGCCAAGGAGCTCCTCACCGGCGAGCTGGGCCACGACGCGAAGGACGGTACCGGTGTCCCAGCGGGTGGTGGCCACCGTACCGCCGGTACGGGACGCCAGATCCTTGACGAAACCCCAGCCGGTGAGAGGCTCGGTCGCGGGGATCTGGGAGGTGAAGGTGAGGGCGGCCTCGTACGGCAGCCTGGCCGCGAGCTCCACGCGCTCATAACCCGTGACCTGGCGCCCGAGGGCAGCCAGCACGGCACGCACGCTCTCCTCGGCTCGTACACGGGTGGGGTAGGCGCCTTCGTAGCGCACTCTTTCCAGCATCTGCGCGAACGTCATGCCCACGGTGGACCGGCACGGCTCCTGCTGGGGAATCATCGGTGACTCGGTTGCCTTTCTCATCTCTCATCCGAAGTGGTCGCGTCTCATTCGAAATGGGCGCGAGGCGGTGGCCGGGGCTCGCTCGCCGCCGGCCACCGGTATCGCTCGGTCGGGGAAGGGGGGTGCCGCCCATGGGCTGTGCAGCACTGTCGCTGCCTGTGGGCTATGCGCGCTGTCGCTGCCCCGGGGGCTGTACGCGCTGGGGTGGCCAGGGGCTATATGTGCTGGGGATGGCCGAACAGCAGGTCGTAGCCCGCCGGGAGCTGGAGCAGGACCCGCCGGGTGAGCTCTTCGCCCGCGGCGTCCGCGGCCACGCTGAGCACCGCGCCCACATCCCACGCCGCGGTCCGTTCCGTGGCCCCCTCGATCCATGCCGCGGTGGCCCGCACGAACCGCTCAGGGGAGAGTGGCTCGTGCGCCTGTAGCGGATTGAGCAGGATCAGCGCCAACTCCTCCGGCAGCCGGGCTGCCAGTTCCGCCCGTACCTCCCCCACCAGGTGCGCGCCCAGCAGCGCAAGCACCGTACGGGCCGCCCGCTCGGCCTCCTCAGTGGTCTTGTACTCACCGCGTTCCTTGACCTGGTCCAGGAACACTTCCCATCGCATGGCCATCGCTGCTCCCTTGCATATGCGGCGGCGAGCGGAGGACGGGGCGGCCGCAGGCAGGGCCGCCCCCGGCGTCTCCGGCGCGGCCGGGAGGGGACTCAGCCGCTGATCTCAGCCGCTGATCTCCTTGTGCGCGGAGCCGCCGCCGATGGCGATCTTGCGGGGCTTGGCGCGCTCGGCGATCGGGATCCGCAGGGTCAGCACACCCGCGTCGTAGTCCGCCTTGATGTGCTCGGCATCCAGCGTGTCGGCCAGCACGACTTGGCGGGAGAAGACGCCCAGGGGCCGCTCGGAGAGCTCCATCTGTACGTCGTCCGCGTTGGGGAGGGGCCGCCGCTCGGCCTTGACGGTCAGCATGTTCCGCTCGACGTCGATGTCGATCGCGTCCGTGGAGACGCCGGGCAGGTCCAGGGCGATCACGTACTCCTCGCCCTCACGGTAGGCGTCCATCGGCATCGCCGACGGCCGCGACCAGGTACCGGTCGTGTTCAGGAGCTGCTGGGTGAGCCGGTCCAGCTCACGGAAGGGGTCGGTGCGCATCAACATCGTGAAACACCTCCAGCATTCAGGGGCCAGGCACTGTGCCGCCAATGCGTTCACCTGCCATCGTTGTAACATGTCGTCCAAGCGATGACAAGTAGAATGTCATCGAAAGGATGACATCGGCGACGCCATGTTGGAGGCTCCATGACCACGGACGACCACCAGTCCGCCCCTCGCGCCCGCGGGCTCACCCCCTCCTCCTTCCTCGCCGCCGCGGCGCTGCACACGATCCACGAAACCCTGCACACCGCCCACACGCCGCAGGACGGCGAGCACCCCGAGCCCGGCCCGGCCGGCTCGGAACAGGCACTGGCCGCGCTCCTGCTGCTGCGCGAAGTACGCGACCAGCTCGCCGCATGGGAACCGGGCCTGATCGAAGAGGCCCGCAACGCGGGCGCCAGCTGGGCCGACCTCGCCCACCCCCTCGGCGTCTCCAGCCGCCAAGCCGCCGAACGCCGCTACCTGCGCCTACGCCCCGGAAACCCCGGCACCACAGGCGAACAACGCGTCCAAGCCACCCGCAACCGCCGCGCCGCCGACCGCACCATCACCGCCTGGGCCCGCACCCACGCCGCAGAACTACGCCAACTCGCCGGCCAAATCACCGCACTCACCGACCTCCCCACCACCGCCCACACCCCCCTCACCAACCTCACCACCGCCCTCGCCCACAACGACCCAGCCGCCCTCCTCACCCCCCTCACAGACACGCACACATACCTCACACCCCACCACCCCGACCTCGCCGCACGCGTCGATGACGTCGCCCGCCACACCGACCGACTCCGCCAGCACAGCAACGACCAACGCCAGAACCCAACATGACCCCCGCGACCCCGAGCCCCTCCCACGCGATCCCCGGACCTCACACGCTCGAACAAGGAGCAACGACCCCGGCTAGGGCACCTGAGCACGCCAACCCCGCCTGAACCCACTCCCACTCCCCCGGACGCTTTCGCGGGTGCAGGGCCGGGCCGGCCGGCAGCCGGCGTTCTACTACGACGACAAGGCCGTCACCGACGCCGACAATCACGACATCGACCACCTCACCCCGGCCTGGGCCCCAGCGCCCCAGTTGGGCCACGAAACCCCACGAGGCATACGCCAACCACCTCGGCGCCGAACGCAACTTCACTGCTGTCAGCCTCGACCCCAACCGCGGCAGAAGCGATCAAAACCCCGCCAAGTGGATGCCCCCGACCGAGAACACCAGGAGCCGGTCGAGATCGGAGCACGTCAGGCTTTCCTCGTGGCCGCAGACTTCCGTGTGCGCCAGGCCCGGGCTGCTGATGTTCCCGTACTGGCGTGGCTGCGATGGGCATTCAAGTAAGAGGACCACGAAGGCGGTTCTTGCGCGAGAGGTCTGCGGGCGTGTCTTCCTCCGCCTCGTGGAGCGAGTACCGGAGCCCTGGACAACCCGCATATCGGCTGCGTGACGCGTTTCTACATGGTCCCCGGGTACCGCAACCACGGCGTGGGGGCGGTCCTTCTCAAGGCCAAGGCCCCGTGGCAGCACGCCCGGCAGATGGGCATGGTCGTGCTCACTGGCTGGCCGTCCGAGCGCAGTGTGCCGCTCGACCGGCGGCAGACTTCCGGCGGGCAGACTTCCGGCCCTCGACCGATCTGCGGGAAGCGCGATGCGCTCAAAGACGCAAGCGGTGAAAGTCTGTCCACCCGACCGAGGTGTCCATGAGGATCTTGTGTGAGGCCCTCTTACGCCACTGAGGGATCCAACGAGCCTTAAACCCATGAGAACGAGGAACGCATTGACCAGGTGGTCCGCCGCGCTGCCCCAGGCCGGCATCAACGAGCCCTCCCTCCGGCGGGATTACGGCGCCCAGCGCCAACTGGTGCAGAAGTTCAAGCCCGACCAGTTCCTGGCCGTTCGGCTGCTGCTGCCCGCACACCTTCAGCCCGCCGTGGTCGCCGCTGTGGCGTTCATGCACGAGACCGACAAACGTATCGACGCGGGTGAGCTGAGCATCCGCCGTGAGGCGCTCCGGACCTGGGACCAGCAGACCCGGGAGGCCGTGGAGCACGGCACATCCGACCAGCCCCTCCTCAGAGCTGTGGCCGACACCGCCAAGCGTCACCCGCAGCTGAGGACGCACATCACGGCCTTCCTCGACGGCGCCCCCACCGAAGCCGGCTGGACCGGTTTCGCAACCGACAGCGACTTTCAGCAGTACGTGGACGCCTACTCACTGCCGGCCCTCATGCTCACCGCATCACTGATCGCACCCCCACCGGGGGCAAACCAAGAGGAAGCCTTCCTGCGCGGCTGCCGGACCCTGATCGAAGCCATGCAACGCACCGACTTCCTGGCGGACCTGTCCGAGGACGCCAGGCAGGGCCGGATCGGCATTCCCCACGCAGAACTGGCGCGCTACGGGCTGGAAGTCGAGGAGGTACTGCGCCGAGCGCCGCGGTGCGTACCCGCGCTGGGGCAGCTCGTCGCGGATCAGGCGAGTGCCGCCGGCGCCGGCCTGAGGGCCTGTCGAGAGCTGCCGGACCTGGTGGCAACGGAGACCCAACCGTTCCTGCGCGCCTGCGTACGCGTGGCGGAACTCGAACTGGAGGCTGTGCAGCGCAAGGGCGGCAAGCTCCTGCACGAGGAGGCAGGAGCATCGAAGACGGCCGCCCTGAAAGTGCTGTTCCAGCAATGGCGCGCCACCCGCAAGCAGCAACGCCGACGCCCTTAGATCCGCCACCCGGCGCCTGGGACCGGCGCAGCCGTTGGAGGTCGGCGCGAGGGACCGTGCAGGCCTGCCGGCGCACATCAACCCGGCTCGCCGTCCGGCTTCGCCCGCCCCGGGCGTTGCGGACGATGTCGAGAACGCTGCTTCAGCGACTGCCCGGCAGCAAGTTCATGACGTCCGGGGCTTGGCCGATTTCTTGATCTGCTCGCTGCGACGGCTGCCGTGGATCGCTGCCCGCAGTGCCTCCCGGAAGCCCGTCCACCAGCTCATCGTCGCCCGCGGTCGGGCGGCCCCGCAGCGCGAGATGCTCAAGGCGTGGTCCTGGAGGCAGCGGGCAAGCAGCTGTGAGGAGTGTCTGTGGCCCTCCGGCAGTGCGTCTCACCTCCGTTGGGTTTGGAGGCAGGTTTCCGGGACAGGGCAGGGGCGTCACCGGTCACGGCAGGAGCGCGGGAGAGAGGGCCCGGGTGCGTACACCGTCTGAGGGCTGACCCGCAAATGATCTCCGAGACGATGTGAACACGGTTGGTCTCGCTCCTCGCCGCCCCTGCGACTGCCACCGGACCCGCGACGCCGAGGCCTCCGTCCCGGAACTCACCACGCCCGCTCCTGCGCGTCGCCCTCGTTAATCCTTGGGGTCGTCAGAAGGCTTCAGGCAGGGGAGGCAGGTGGCATTGCGCCGTACGTGGGTCGCAAGTTTCTGGGGCTGTTGAGGCATGTTGATATGTGCGCCACGTTTTGCCGCGTGGAGATCCCTACCGGCCACGGCGGCGGGCGTCGCGCTCATCTCCGAGCTGTACGAGCTGTACGAGCCGTACGCGGAGGGGTGAGCCGCTGCAAAGATGGGCAGCGCGCCCGATCGCCGTGACGGTCATGACAGCCCGTCAGGTGCGGCTCGGTGCCGACTTCGGCTCGGGGAGAGGCGCTGCCGCGCGGCGAGGGAGCAGGAGCGGGGTCGCCAGCAGGAGCACGCCGGCCAGGCCGATGGCTGTACGGGGGCCGAGCAGACTGCCCAGCACGCCCCAGACGGCCGTCAGGACCGCGGTCGAGGCCTTGGTCGTCACCGCCCAGGCGGTCAGCGTGCGGGTGACCCGGTCGGTCGCGGTGCGCTCGATGCGGTAGGTGGCGTAGACGGGGTTGAAGACTCCGCAGCAGAAGATGAGCCCGAGTTCGACGCCCATCACCAGCAGCAGCCCACCGGTGCCCGGCCCCAGGAAGGCCAGGCCGACGGGCCAGAGCGCGCGCAGCGCCCCGACCACGACCAGGACCTGGTGCTGCCCGAACCGGGTGACGAGCGGTCGGGCCAGTCGGGAGCCGAGCAGCCCGCCGATCGAGGGCGCGGCGAAGGCGAGGCCGTACTGCCACGGTGTGAACCCGAGCGGGCCGAGCATCAGGACGGCCAGCAGCGGCTGGGCGGCCATCACCAGGCCGTTGAACAAGGCGGTATTGAAGAACAGCGGACGCAGCGTCGCGTCGGCGAAGATGTACCGCCAGCCGTCGAGCAGGTCCCCGGCCCTCATGCGCGCGGCCTCACGGCGCTCGGGCCGCGGCTCGTGCCTGCCCGTCGCGCGGATGCCCAGGGCCGAGAGCAGGTAGCTGACCGCGTCGGCCACCACCGTCGCCACCGGGCCGAGGAGCCCGATCGCCGCGCCGCCCAGCGGTGGTCCGATGATGGTGGTCGTCCAGGCCGTGGACTCGAAGCGGGCGTTGGCGATGAGCAGGTCCTCGGCCGGCAGCAGCGTCTTCAGGTACGCGCCGGAGGCGCCGCGGAAGGTGATGTCGGCCGCCGCGACGACGACCGAGACCAGTAGGAGCTGAAGGAAGGTGAGCACGCCGAGCGCGAACGCGGCGGGGATCGTCAGCAGCGCCGCGCATCGCACCAGGTCCGTCGCGATCAGCACCGGCCGCTTGCGGCGGTACTCCACCCACGGGCCGAGCGGCACCGCCACGGCCGCGCCCACCGCAGTCCCCACGGAGGAGAGCGCGGCGACCTCGGCCGGTCCGGCGTGCAGCACCCGGATGGCGATCAGCGGGAACGCGCCGAAGGCCAGCCACGTGCCGAGCGCGCTGGTCCCGTACGCTCCCCACAGCCACCCGAACCGCCGCCCCAGCCGGTGCCCGCCCCGCCGCCCCAGCCGATGTCTGAGCAGATGTCCGCGCAGATTTCTCAGCCGGTGCCCGCTCCGCATGCCCGACGCCCCTCTCCACTCACCAGCACAACCGATCCGCGATCGGAAGCATCAAAGCGATGGCCGCACTCAGGGATCAAACAACCGCCGGGCCGCTCTGCCACAACCAATGGTTGTACCCATAGGCTGTCGGCATGGACCTCGACGCCGTCCGGACCTTCGTCGCTGCCGCCGAGGCGGGGCAGTTCCAGGAGGCCGCCGCCGAGCTGGCGGTCACCCAGCAGGCCGTCTCCAAGCGCATCGCCGCGCTGGAGCGCAACCTCGGCGTGCGGCTGTTCACCCGCACCCCGCGCGGCGCCGAGCTCACCATCGACGGGCAGGCGTTCCTGCCCCACGCGCGCGAGCTGCTGCGCGTCGCCGAGCGCGCGGTCGCGTCCGTTCGCACCGGCCGCCGTCCGCTGCGCGTCGACGTGATCGCCTCACGTGTCGCGCCGTCGGGCCTGATGCGCGGCTTTCACCGCGCACACCCCGAGATCGAACTCGACGTGGTGATGCTGTTCGACATCGAGGCGGCCGTAGCCGCCATCCGATCCGGTGCGATCGACGCATCCTTCCGCGCCGTCGCCGCGCCCGGGCGGCCCCTTCCCGAGGACATCGAGTCCGTACGAGTGCTCGACGAGCCGCTCCAGCTCCTCACCGGCCCCGCCCACGCGCTGGCGGGCGCCCGGTCGGTACCCCTCGCTCAGCTCGCCGGGCACCGGATCTGGATGCCCGGCATCGTCCCCGGTACCGAGTGGGCCGCCTACTACGACGACCTCGTCGCCGAGTTCGGCCTCACCATCGAGGCGACTGGCCCCAACTTCGGCTCCGACGCGCTCCTCGACACCATCGCCGACACCCCGGCCCTGGCCACCTTCATGGGCGAGCACACACGCCTCGTCTGGCCCGCCGGCCACGGCCTGCGCCGCATCCCGGTGACCGACCCAATGCCCGTCTACCCGCACTCGCTCCTGTGGCACCGCGACAACCCCCACCCAGCGCTGGCCACCCTCCGCGCCCACCTCGCCACCACTGCGGCCACAGCGGCCACAGCGGCCAACCACGAGACCGCCGGGACCTGGGCGCCGGGCTGGGTGATTCCGCGCTGAACCCCGCCACGTCTTCGATCACCGTGGCCGGATCGGCGGAGGGTGACTCGGGACAGCCGTGGCCAGGGACAGGCGCGGCAATCGGCACACCCGGGCTCTCCTCCTCCGTATGCCGCAGACGAAGGTGCCGTCGCGCCCATGGCCATCACACCGTCGGTGCAGTCGAGAAGAAGAATCCTTGATGAGCTGACCCGCGGGCCTGCTCGTTCGATGTGAGGGACGGGCTGGGATCCAACTTCCAGAGCGTGTTCCAGCGGGTCGGTGAGGCGCCTGCCGTGCTGGTCGCTTTCGAGGCCGGTGCGGGCGGCACGCAACCCACCACCGGCTTGATCGCCGCTTGCGTTGAACAGGTTGCGCTGGGCGGCGGCGTGCCCGTTATCCGCGTCGTCGCGGCGGCGCCCGTAGGGCCTAGGCGCCAGGTGTGGCGTTATCGCTGGTGCGAGTGGTCCGTATCTGCCTCGGCGATGGTGGGGGTGGGGGTGGGTTGGGTGTTTTCGGTGGCGGCCCAGGTGGCGAGGAGTTGGAGGGCGTCGTGGTCGGGGGTGCCGGGGGCGGTGCTGTAGGCAGTAAGCGTGAGGCCGGGCTGGGCGGGCAGTTCCATGGCGTCGAAGTCGAAAGTGAGGGTGCCGACAGCGGGGTGGTGGAAGGACTTGCGGCCGGTGTGGTGCAGGCGGACGTTGTGTTTGGCCCAGGCAGTGCGGAACTCCTCGCTGCGGGTGACGAGCTCACCGATGAGTCCGGTCAGATCGCTGTCGTGAGGAGCGCGCCCGGCCTCTGTACGCAGCAGGGAGACGGTGGTGTTCAACGCCTCCTCCCAGTCAGGGAAGAAGTCGCGGCCGCGTGGGTCGAGGAACTGGAAGCGGGCGATGTTGACCGTCTCGGTGGTGGGGTCGGGGAACAGCGGGGCATAGAGGGCGCGGCCGAGGGGATTGGTGGCAAGGATGTCCAGGCGGCCGTTGCGGATGAAGGCCGGGGAGTCGGTCATCGAGCGAAGCACGCGCAGGACGCTGTCCGGCAGCGGCCCGCGGGCGCGCTTGCCGCGGCGGGCGGGGCGTTTGGCGGCGGCGCGGGCCAGGTCGTAGAGGTGGGCGCGTTCGGCATCGTCCAGCTGGAGGGCGTTCGCGACGGCATCGAGGACTTCTTCAGAGGCGCCGGCGAGGTGGCCGCGCTCCAGGCGGACGTAGTAATCGATGCTGACGCCGGCGAGCAGGGCGACTTCTTCGCGGCGCAGACCGGGCACACGCCGGTGTCCACCGTAGGCGGGCAACCCGGCCTGCTGCGGGGTGATCTTGGCGCGGCGGGACACCAGAAAGTCGCGGATGTCGCTCTCGGTACTCACACGTTCCAGGCTAGGCCGAACGGTGCGTATGTGGGGGGTCCTGTTAGTACCTGTAACGGTAGGCCCTTCCCCGCTCCCTTGAACTGCGGTTTTCTCGATGTTGGCGGCGGTTGAAGCCCCCGGGACCGACTGGGGTACGGGCTCTGGCGGCTGCCTGAAGGCCGCCGCCGACGCACAGTGGTCTTGGCCGGTCCAGAGCCGACTGACCAGGGGCCCGTACGCACTGGGCTCCGGCCTCGCCCGCACCGACGCCGCCCGGCCGCCCGATCGCCCCCGACAGACTCCACCACCAGCATTTGGGAGAGAGACCATGGAATTTGTTACACAGCAGGCCACCACGAAGGCTCCTGCGGACTGGTTCACCGGCGACGTGTGGTTCGACGTGATCTACGCGGGCAAGGAGCCGTCCCGCATGCGCGCCAATATGGTCCGCTTCTCCCCCGGTGCCCGCACTCACTGGCACTCCCACGTGCTGGGTCAGACCCTGCACGTCGTCTCCGGAATCGCCCTGATCGGTACCCGTGACGGCACCGTCTTCGAAGCCCCCCCGGCCAGACCGTCACGTGCCCCCCCCCGAATGAGGAGCACTGGCACGGTGCCACCCCCGACCGCTTCATGGAGCACATCGCCATGTGGGAGGGCAAGGGCGACGGCAGCGAGGAGACCACTTGGAACGAGCCGGTCACCGACGAGCAGTACAACCGCCCTCGCAGCCGGTGAGCAGGCACGACAGCCGGTGACGTGGGCACCACCCGCCGGAGCCGGTGCTGAGCGGAGCAGAACTGAGCAGAGCTGAGCAGGGCAGTCGGACAACCGATCTGGCAGTCGGGGCGACGCCCGCACCACTGATGAGGAATACACCGGTCCGCGCATGAACGCGAGCTACCTGGGCCTGCGCGACTCGCGGACCAGCGAAAGGACATGCATTGACCGACCAACACAAGCAGATCGGTGGCGGGCGCCGCACGATCGGCGATTTCGCTCCGAAGCTCGCCGAGCTCACCGACGACGTCCTGTTCGAGGACGTGTGGAATCGCACCGAGCTGGCCGCCCGCGACCGCAGCCTGGTCACCGTGGCCGTGCTCGTCGAGGCGATCACCCACCTCGCCTTCTACGCCGGCTGGCCCAAGGCCATGACGGCGATCACGACCGCGAAGCAGGTCTTCTCCGGCTGAGCACCGAGGAGGAGCCGTCGGGGCTCCTCCCTTCCGGCCGGTCCGCACAGCGGTGTCGGACCAGACGGATTTCCGCAGCCTCGAGATGGATTTCCTCGGCTTCGGTCGGAAACCCCGAAGCCTGGCCAAGGCTTGGTGGGCGACCGCAAACGGAAGGAGACACCCCATGCAGGGAGCAATCATGCAGGAGAGCGGCGATGTCCGGGGCGGCGAGCAGGACAATTCGACCGTCCGTGCGCCCCTCGTCGAGGGGGCGGTGTCGTAGTGAGTCGGATCCTGGTGACCGGTTCCGCGGACGGCCTCGGGCGTGCCGCGGCGGACTCGCTGTTGGCCGCGGGGCATGACGTGGTGGTGCACGCGCGGAACCGGGAGCGTGCGACGGGTCTCGACCCGCTGGTCGAGCGCGGGGCACAGCTTGTGGTGGGCGATTTCATGGCGCGTGACGCCGTGCGGCGCATCGCCGCGGAGCTGAATGACGCCGAGCCCCTCGACGCGGTCATTCACAACGCCGGCGTGTGGAGCGGACCGGCGGTCATGCCGGTCAACATCATCGCCCCGTACCTGCTCACGGCCCTGCTGCGCGGGCCGCGCCGGCTGGTGTACCTGAGCAGCGGCTCGCATTTCGGTGGGCGCCCCTCGCTCGACGGGGTCGACTGGCGGGGTGAGAGCCCAGGCTCGTACGCCGACAGCAAGCTGTTCGTCACAACGCTCGCGGCCGCGGTGGCCCGCCTGCGCCCGGGGGTGCTGAGCAACGCCGTGGATCCGGGCTGGGTGCCGACGAAGATGGGTGGTCCGGGCGCACCGGACGATCTTGAGCTCGGCCATCGGACGCAGGAGTGGCTCGCGTCGAGCGACGAGCCCCAGGCCCTGACCACCGGCGGGTACTGGTACCACCACGAGCGGTTGCAGCCGCACCGCGCGGTCCACGACGAGGCGTTCCAGGACCGCCTCCTGCAGGCGCTGGCCGAGGAGACGGGCACCGCGCTCTGAGCGGCGAGCGCAGTGGATCGACAAGTGCAGTGAATCGACGAGCGCAGTGAATCGGCGAGCGCAGTGGATCGACGAGCGCAGTGGATCAATAAGCGCAGTGGATCGGCGATCCCGGGCTCGACGTGACCGTTCGTCCCCTTCCGAGTCAGGTTCGCGTCTCCCTGTCACCAGTAGGTCCCGCTTTCCGGAATCCGGGCGCTGCCCAGCTGGCGAGGAGTTTGAGCCGGTCCTCGTCGGTGGTGCCGGGTTCGGCGGTGTAGATGGTCAGGGAGTGGGCTTCCTGGGCGGACATGGGCAGGTCCAGCGGCTGGTAGGTGAGCGTCAGGGGGCCGGCGTCGGGGTGGTGGAAGCGTTTGATGCCGCCGTGGTGGATGCGCACGTTGTGGGCGGCCCACCGGGTACGGAACCCGGCGCTGACCGTGGACAGCTCGCCGACGAGCTCGCGCAGCGCCTTGTCGCTGGGGTATCGGCCGGCTTCGGCGCGCAGCAGCGCGGCGGTGGTGTCGGCGGCGCTGTCCCAGTCGTCGGCGAAGTCCTGCGAGGTGGGGTCGAGGAAGTAGTACCGGGCGAAGTTGGGGCGGCCGCGGTCATCCGTGGTGGCACTGACGAACATCGGCGCGAACAGGGCGCGGGCGAGTGCGTTGGTGGCCACGATGTCCAGGCGTCCGTTGCTGACGAACGCCGCGGACAGGGTCATGGAGTCCAGCAGCCACTGGACGCGGGGCGGGACCTCGACGGCCTTGCGGCGGCGCCGTGGCGCGGGGCTGGGCTGGGCGGCTTTGGCCAGGTCGAACAGGTAGGTGCGTTCGTCCTCGCTCAGCTGCAGGGTGCGGGCCACCGCGTCGAGGACGTCCTCGGACACGCCGCTGATGTGGCCTTTCTCCAGCCGCGTGTACCACTCGGTGCTCACGCCCGCGAGGACCGCGACCTCCTCGCGGCGCAACCCGGGCACCCGGCGGCGGCCGCTGGTGGGCAGCCCGACCTGCTCCGGGGTGAGCTGGGCGCGGCGGCGGGCGAGGAAGTCACGGATGTCGGCGCGGTTGTCGGAGCGGCTTTCCATGCTCTCCACGCTAGGGCCCGAACCCGGCGGGAGGGGGGTTGAGCTGGTACCCCCATAAACGCAGCCTCCCGCGCACGCGACAGGGGCGGTTTCCTGGGATGCGCACCCCGTTCTCGAACCTTTGCGGAGACCACGCATGACTACGCGAGGAGGAACCCTCCACGCCCCCGCCGACCTGCGGGTCGGTGACCGCGAGCGGCCGCACACCCGGCTTCCGCTCGTCGTGTACGTGCTCGCCCTGGGCACCTTTTTGATGGGCACGACCGAGTTCGTGGTGGCGGGCCTGCTGCCGGAGATCGCCGACGACGTGCAGATCAGTGTGGCCCGGGCCGGGCTGCTGATCACCGTCTTCGCAGTCGGCATGATCGTCGGCGCGCCGCTGATGGCGATGCTGACGCTGCGGCTGCTCAGGCGGCTGACGCTGATCCTCGCGCTGGGCATCTTCGCGGCCGGACATGTCATCGTCGCGGTGGGCTCCGGTTTCGCGCTGCTGCTGGCGGCGCGGTTCTTGACGGCCCTGGCGACCGGGGCGTTCTGGGCGGTGGCCAACGTGGTGGCCGCACGCGCCGCCGGTCCCGCCGCGAGCTCCCGCGCCCTGGGCGTCGTGGGCGCCGGTGCGATGCTCGCCAACGTCGTCGGTGTGCCGCTCGGCGCCTTCGCCGGGCAGCTCATGGGCTGGCGGGGCCCCTTCTGGGCACTCGCCGTCCTGGGCGCGGCGGCCATGGTGCTCATCGCCCGCCATGTTCCGCGCGACACCGCCGGCCACCAGGCGTTGTCGATCCGGTCCGAGCTGTCCGCTCTGCGCTCGGGTCGGCTGTGGCTGGCGCTGGCGGCCTGTGCGACCACGACCGGCGGTGTGATGTCGACGTACTCGTACATCTCGCCGCTGCTGACCGGCCGGGCACAGCTGGCCGCCGGCCTTGTGCCGCTGGTCCTGGTCGGTTTCGGCGTCGGCGCCCTGGCGGGCTTCCTCGTGGGAGGCCGTCTCGGCGACAGGCGTCCGCACGCGACGACGGTCCTGGCCCCTGCGGCGACCACGGTCCTGCTGCTGGCGATCTGCCTGCTGGCCGGCTACAGCGTGCCGACGATCGTGCTGGTCGCCCTGCTGGGGCTGTTCGGGCTCGGCGCCAATCCGGTACTGATCTCCCTGGGCGTCCGGTTCGCAGGCCAGGCTCCCACCCTGGGGTCCGCACTGACCGTTTCGGCGTTCAACCTCGGCACCGCCATCGGCTCCTGGATCGCCGGCCTCGCACTCGATTCCTCCCTGGGGGCTACGGGCCCCGCCGCCGTGGGCACCGGCATCGCCGCGCTCACGCTGATCCCCACACTCGCCCTCGCCGTCATCCAACGACGTCGGTCCGCGATCCCCAGGGACGCAGCCGTGCGCCGGTCAGCCGGAACGTAAGACGTGTCCCCGCCGCCTGCGTGGTCGGCGGGGAGAGAGGACCTGTCCGGAGCGGACGCACGGACACTCGGACGCACTGACGGACGGACGCACGAGCGCACGGGCGCACGGACGCACTGACGGTCGGACGCTCGGACGCTCGGGCGCGCGGGTGATGGAGAGGCCGACACCCCCGCGCCGCACAGCGCCCACCGGTCCGAGCCCTTCCCCTTGCAAAGAACCATCCCGTTGCAAAGAACCAGCCCGTGGCAAAGCACATCCCGGCCGCCTCGGCGGCCGACCCACAACCAGTAGGAGTAACACTCATGCGCGCTGCTGTACTGCACGCTCCCGGTGACGTCCGCGTGGAGGAGGTCGCCGACCCGAAGATCACCGCCCCGACGGATGCCGTCATCCGGCTGTCGGCGACCTGCGTCTGCGGCTCGGACCTGTGGCCCTACCGCGGCATCGAGTCGGTCGAGGAGCCCATGCCGATGGGGCACGAGTACGTCGGCATCGTCGAGAAGGTGGGCAGCGAGGTCAAGAACGTCAAGCCCGGCCAGTGGGTGGTCGGCTCGTTCGTCGCCTCCTGCGGCACCTGCGAGCTCTGCCGCTCCGGCTACCCCTCCTCCTGCGTCCACCGCGTGTTCATGGCCCAGGTCGGCACCCAGTCCGAGCGTGCCCTGATCCCCCACGCCGACGGCACCCTCGTACCCCTGCCGGGTACGCCCGACGCCGATCTGATCCCCGACCTGCTCGCCGCCTCCGACGTGCTGGGCACCGGCTGGTTCGGTGCGGTCGCCGCGGAGGCCGGTCCCGGCAAGACCGTCGCGGTCGTCGGCGACGGCGCGGTCGGCCTGCTCGCCGTACTGGCCGCCAAGCAGCTCGGCGCGGAGCGGATCATCGCGATGAGCCGCCATGAGCCGCGCCAGAAGCTCGCCCGCGAGTTCGGCGCCACCGACGTCGTCACCGAACGCAGCGACGCCGGCGTAGCGAAGATCAAGGAGCTGACCGGCGGCCTGGGCGCCCACTCCGTCGTCGAAGCGGTCGGCACCCAGGAGTCCATGAACCAGGCCATCCGCTCCTCCCGCCCCGGCGGGCACGTCGGCTTCGTGGGCGTCAACCACGACGTCGCCCTGAGCGGCGAGGAACTCTTCTTCTCCCAGGTCCACCTGCTCGGCGGCCCCGCCCCGGTACGCCAGTACCTGCCCGAGCTGATCGACCTGATCTGGCAGCGGAAGATCAACCCCGGCAAGGTCTTCGACCTCACCGTGCCCCTGGACCAGGCCGCCGAGGCGTACAAGGCCATGGACGAGCGTCGCGCCGTCAAGGCCATGCTCACCGTCTGACCGGGCCTTCTTTCCGGGCGGTCCGGCCCTGCCCCTGCCGGGCCGGGCCGCCCGGCCTCCCGGCCTCCCCTCTTCGCTACTCCGCAACTCCGCTACTCCGCTACTCTCTGGAGCTGATCATGACCACGTTCGCCCTCGTCGGCGCCGGCCCCGGGCTGGGCCTGGCAGCTACCCGCCGCTTCGGCGCCGCCGGCCACAGCGTCGCCTTGATCTCCCGCAGCAGCGCGCACCTGGACCAGCTGTGCGCCGAGCTGGCGCGAGACGGCATCACCGCGCGCGGTTTCGCAGCCGACGTCCTCGACGCCGGCTCCCTCACGGCGGCGCTCGACGCCGCAGCCGGGTCCTTGGGGCACGTGGAGATTCTGCAGTACAGCCCCGTACCGCGCGCGGACTTCATGAAGCCCGTCCTCGACACCGGCGCCACCGACCTGGACGACCCGCTGGCCTTCTCCCTCAAGGGGCCGCTCACCAGCGTGAACGCCGTGCTGCCCGGGATGCGGAAGCTGGGCCGCGGCACCCTGTTGTTCGTCAATGGCGGCAGCGCCGTGCGCCCTCACCCCGACCGGGCGGGCACGTCCATCGCCTTCGCCGCCGAGAGCGCTTACGCGGCCATGCTCCACCAGGCACTGGCACCGGAGAACATCTACGCCGCCCAGTTGATCGTCCCCGGCGCCATCCATCCCGATGCCGGCAACAGCAGCCCCGACGCGCTCGCGACGCGTCTGTTCTCCCTGCACCAAGAACGCGAGGGCTTCCGCCACTACGCCGAACCCATGCCCGGCTGACCCCGTCCGGCCGTGCCCGCGCGTACGACTGATTCGTCAACGATGCGAAGGCGTACACATGTCATCTGAACCTGCGGTCCCATCTCCCTCCTCCTCCCGCGTCTCCGACTCCTCCCCCGCCTCCGACTCTTCCCTCACGTCCACGTCCACGTCCACGGCGCCGAGCAGGCGCGCCTTCGTGGCCACCACCGCAGTCGGCGGAGCCGCCGTCGCCGGCAGTGTGGTCGGAGGAACATTCCTCGCCGGCCCCAAGGAGGCGGCTGCCGTTGAGGCGCCGCCCGCCGGCCGGGTGTCCCTGACGGTCAACGGCACCCGGCGGACCGTGACGGTCGACAACCGCACCTCGCTGCTCGATCTGCTGCGCGAGCACTTCCGACTCACCGGTTCCAAGAAGGGCTGCAACGCCGGAGCGTGCGGCGCGTGCACCGTCCTGGTCGACGGGCAACGGGTGAACTCCTGCCTGACGCTCGCAGTACGCCTGGAGGGTGCCGAGGTCACCACCATCGAGGGCCTGGCCGACGGCGGCCAACTCCACCCACTCCAGCAGGCGTTCATCGACCGGGACGCCTTCCAGTGCGGCTACTGCACGCCCGGCCAGATCATGTCCGGCGTCGGCTGCATTCAGGAGGGCCACACCGGCTCGCCGGAGCAGATCCGGGAGTGGATGAGCGGCAACATCTGCCGCTGCGGTTGTTACGTGAAGATCGTCGAAGCGGTCGAGCAGGCCGCAGGGCGGAAGTGAGGGCCTTTCATGTACCCCTTTGCCTTCACCAAGGCGTCCGACACCCGTGAGGCCCTCGACCGGGGCCGCCGCGGCGGTCGTTACATCGCCGGCGGCACCACTCTGGTCGACCTGATGCGCGAGACCGTCGAACGTCCCGAGACCTTGGTCGACATCACCGGCCTGCCGTTGCGCGAGGTCACCGTCACCGAGCGCGGCGGGCTGCGCCTCGGGGCGCTGGTGCGCATGGCGGAAGCCGCCGCCCATCCCACGGTGCGCGCGCTGTACCCGGTCGTCTGCGAGGCGCTGGAGCTGAGCGCCTCGGCCCAGCTGCGGAACATGGCCACCCTCGGCGGCAACATCATGCAGCGCACCCGCTGCACGTACTTCCGCGACGTGACCGCCGACTGCAACAAGCGCGCCCCCGGCTCCGGCTGCGCCGCGCTGAAGGGATACAACCGCACGCACGCGATCCTGGGCACCTCGGACTCGTGCGTGGCCACCCACCCCTCCGACGTGGCCGTGGCGTTCGCCGCACTGGAGGCGACCGTGCACCTGCTGGGGCCGGACGGAGAACGCCGGGTGCCGTTCGCCGATTTCCTGCTGCGGCCCGGCAGCACCCCTGACCGTGAACAGGCCGTCCGCAAGGGCGAGTTGATCGCAGCGGTGGAGATCCCCGCCCATCCGCGTCCGCTGAAGTCCGGCTACCTGAAGGTGCGCGACCGGCAGTCGTACGAGTTCGCCCTGACCTCGGCAGCGGTCGCGGTGCATGTCCGGGGCGGGGTCATCCGGGAGGCAAGGGTCGCCGCCGGCGGGGTGGGCACCGTGCCGTGGAAGCTGCCCGCAGTCGAGCGGCGCCTCCTCGGCGAGCGCCCCTCCGAGGCGCTGTGGGCAGCCGCTGCCGAGGGAGCGGCGGACGGCGCCCGGCCGCTGGAACACAACCGTTTCAAGGTCGAGTTGCTGAAGCGGACCGTCGAACGTCAGCTGCGCATCGTAGGAGGTACGAAGTGAGCCCCCAGCCGCAGGCAGCCGTGGGTGCGCCGCTGTCCCGGGTGGACGGGCGGCTGAAGGTCACGGGCCAGGCGCTGTACGCCGCCGAACACAACGTCGACGGGGCCGTGCACGCCGTCATCGTCGACAGCAGCATCGGCCGCGGCCGCATCACGTCCCTCGACACCCGTGCTGCCCTGGCCCACCCGGGCGTACTGCGTGTGATCAGTCACCGCAACGCCCCGAAACTGCCCTACCGTGACAACTCCGGGTCGAACAATCCGCCCGGCCGGCGGCTGCGCGTCTTCCAGGACGACCACGTGCTCTTCCACGGCCAGCCGGTCGCCGTCGTCCTCGGCACCACCCTCGATGCTGCACAGCACGGCGCCGGCCTGGTGAAGGTCCGCTACGAGACCGAGCAGCCCTCGACCGACCTGCGCGAGGCCGAGCGGAACGACCGGGACGACCGGGACGACCGGGACGACCAGGAGGACCAGGAGGACCAGGACGAGGGTGCCGAGGAGGCCGAGCCGACGACGTACGCGCGCGGCGACGCCGAAGCCGGGCTGCGCAACGCGGCCGTACGGCTGGACCTGACCTACCGCACGGCCCGCAACCACCACAATCCGATGGAGCCGCACGCCACCATCGCCCGCTGGGACGGCGACCGGCTCACCGTGTGGGACAAGACCCAGTGGATTCTCGGCACCCAGACCGAGCTGGCCGCCGTGTTCGACCTGCCGCTGGACTCCGTGCGCGTCATCTCGCCGTTCATCGGAGGGGCCTTCGGCAGCGGGCTGCGCTGCTGGCCCCACACCGTCGTCGCCGCGCTGGCCGCCCGCGTGACCGGCCGTGCGGTCAAACTGGTGTTGAGCCGCAAGCAGCAGTACTTCGGCACCGGCTTCCGGCCCTCCTACGACTACCGGCTGCGGCTGGGCAGCGACCGGCGCGGCCGCCTGAAGGCCATGGACCACGAGATGGACGCCGAGACGTCCTCGTACGAGACGTTCACCGAGTCGGTCCTGCCGCCCGGGCAGATGCTCTACAGCACGCCCCACATTCGCCAGACGTACCGGACGGTGCCGCTGGATGTGAACACCCCGGTGTGGATGCGCGGCCCCGGCTTCGCCACGGCCTCGTTCGTCATCGAATCGGCCATGGACGAACTCGCGGACAAGCTCGGCATCGACCCGATCGAGCTGCGCCAACGCAACGAACCGGCGCAGGACGAGTCGTCCGGTCTGCCGTTCTCCACCCGCCGCCTGCGCGAGTGCTACACCGTCGGCGCCCGCGAGTTCGGCTGGCAGCGCCGCTCTTCCGAGCCGCGCTCGCGGCGTGAGGGCGACTGGCTGATCGGGCTGGGCATGGCAGCCGGCGTCTACGACACCGCCCGCAACACCGCCCGGGCCCGCGTCCGCCTGGATGCCGACGGCACCGCCGTGGTCGAGGCCGCCACCAGCGACATGGGGCCGGGCACCTACACCTCCCAGACCCAGGTCGCCGCCGACGCCCTCGGCCTGACCATGCGCACCGTCACCTTCAGACTCGGTGACTCCCGCTACCCGGCGACCCCGCCGCACGGCGGCTCGATGACCATGGCCAGCGTCGGTTCCGCCGTACTCGACGGCTGCAACCGGGTCCGGCAGCAAGCGGTCCAACTCGCCGTGACCGACCGCCGATCCCCGCTGTACGGCGTGGACCCCGACGACATCGTCGTACGCGCCGGCCGGCTGCACGTGAAGAACAACTCGGCCCGTGGCGAGACCTACCGCAGCCTGCTCGCCCGCCACCACCGCTCCCACCTCGAAGCCCTCGGCTCCTTCACCGGGCCCACAGGTGCGGAGCGGCACTCCTTCTACGCCTACAACGCCACCTTCGCCGAGGTCGCCGTGGATGCGACACTCGGGCTGGTACGGGTGCGGCGCATGCTCGGTGTGTACGACGCGGGCCGCATCATCAGCCCCAAGCTCGCCGAGAGCCAGGCCATCGGTGGCATCGTCGGCGGCATCGGCACGGCCCTGCTGGAGCATACGGTCACCGACCACCGCGACGGCCGGATCGTCAACGCGAGCCTGGCCGACTACCTCGTCCCGGTCAACGCCGACGTCCCGGACGTCCAAGCGATCTACCTGGACGGCGAGGACCGCGAGGCCGACCCCCTCGGCGTCAAGGGGCTCGGCGAGGTCGTCCATGTCGGCGTGGCACCGGCGATCGCCAACGCGGTCTTCAACGCCACCGGCCGTCGTATCCGTCAACTGCCCATCACTACCGAGGCGTTGACCTGATCCCTGGAGGTGCTGACGCAGATCAGGTCACGAGGCGGGGGCGGCGCCTGCGGTAGCCAGCAGGGCGTGGATCCGGGGGCCGGCTTGGTCGATGTCGGTCACGGGCGCCTTGAACGGCAGACGGACATCGCGGTGGGTGTGCGGGTATTCCAGGCGCAGGGTCACGCCGTAGCGGTCCATCGCCACCGGCAGTGCGCGCGTCATTCCCTTGCGAGGGAGCGGACGGACAAGACGCAGCAGAAGGGGGAGGAGTTCGGAGTGCTCGTCCATGAGATGGGTGAGCATGTCCGCCTCGCGTGTCGCGAGCGGGTCCAGTTCCGTGGCCGCCAACGTGTGGAGGGGGATGAAGGCCCGGTGACCAGCGTCTTCGAGGACCGCCTGACCGAACTCCATGCAGGTGCTTTTCTCGGACGTCGCGTCGTACGGGGTGAGCAGCAGGCCGGTTACGGTGACGCGGGCCCGCAGCCGGTCGCGTACGGGCGTGGGGGCGATGTCGGTGAACTCCAGCCGCACCGGCACCCGCATCGCGTCGCCGTGGGTGCCGGTGCCGGTGCCGGCGTCTTCGGCCGGCGCGTGCAGATGGATGTGCCCCATCGCTCCCGCACCGTCGAGGCGACGCACTTCAGTGGCAAGCCCGTCGCTCACCACCGTCATGGAATGTGCGGCACTCATGATCGACAGGACGCGTTCTGCGGCAGTCGGCATGGTCGCGCGGGCCCTGAAGGGACGCATCCAGGTACTCCAAACCGTCCGGGAGTAGAAACTTAGGTAAGCCTAAGCTAACTCGCTGGCGAGATCCAGGCAGCCCTCGGGGGGGGAAGGCAGTCGGGGCCAGGGGCGGGACCCGAGGCGCGGCGTGGCGCTGCCGGTGCAAGCCGCTGTGCGGGAACCCTGTACGTGATTGATACGTACGCAATTGCTGCGTACCGCAAGAGCCATTGAGGAGGAGTCCTGTGCCATTGACACCTGAAGAACGTGAGCGGTTTTTGGCGGAGCCGCACGTCGGCGCGCTCGCCGTAGCGGCCGGGGAAGGGCGGGCACCGCTCTCCGTCCCGATCTGGTACCACTACGAGCCGGGCGGTGAGTTGTGGATCCTGACGGGTCGGGACTCGCGCAAAGCTCGGCTGATCGACGCTGCCGGCCGCTTCACGATGATGGTGGACCGCGTGGAACCCACCGTCCGGTACGTCTCCGTCGAGGGCCCGGTCACGGCGGTGGAACCGGGCACCCGGGAGGACCACCTGAGGCTGGCCGCCCGGTATCTGCCCAGGGAAAAGGCCGAGGCGTTCGTCGACTACGCGGAGCAAGAGCTGGAGCCGCACGTGATCATCCGGATGCGTCCGCAGCGCTGGGTCAGCTCCGACCTGGGCCAGGCATGAGACCACCAGCCAGGAATGAGACCGCCGCCCTGGCATGAGAAGGCCGCTCTGGCATGAGAAGGCCCGGGGTCAGTGGGAGTCCGCCCGGCCGGGCCGTCGCGGGCATCGACACGCTGCCCGCCCTCCTGGCCGCCACCGCGCTGTACGACCGCCGCGCCGACGGTCTCGCCCTCGGCATGCTGCTCATGTACGGACTGTCGGCGGCCTTCGCCGCGGCGACCTCGGAGCCCCGGCTGCTGCTCCTGCGCGATCCGCTGGTGAGCACCCTCGCCGGGCTGGTGTTCGTCGGGAGCCGGCTGAGGGGCACCCCGGCCACCGCCTACCTGGCGCGCAAGCTGCACGGCCACCCGCTCAGCGCCCCCCGCCTCCACCGCGCGCACCGGACGCAGACCCTGGTACTGGGCACCGGGCTCCTCGCCGAAGGGCTCACGCGCGTCCTGCTCGTGTGCGCGCTGCCGATACCGACGGCCGCCGCGATCACGCCTCCGCTGGAATTCGCGGTGCTCACGCCGCTCGTCCTATGGACGATCCTGCAGCGCCGAAAGATCCTGGCCCGCCCTGCCCAGCGCGCGCCGGCCGCCCTCGCCAATGCCGTCGCGGACACCGGCGACATGCGCGCCCCATAGTTGGCCAGTTAGTTGGCCACTAACGCGGAATATCACTCCCCGAGCGCGCCGACCTCGCGGAGCAGCTTGAGGTTGTCCCAGTTCCACCAGCCTTCCTGGATCTTCCCGTCCTTGGTGAACCGGAAGATGGTGACGCCGGACATCGCGACCTTATTGCCGCTGGCGGGCAGGGTCCGGAAATCGCCTCGGTGGGTGCCGCGCCAGCTCCACCTGGTCGTCACCTTGTCACCCTCGGCGATCTGGTCGTCGACGGTGAAAGCGAAGTCGGGGAACGCCTGTCGATAGCCCGAGACCTCCTGCCGGATACCGTCGGCTCCCCTGGTGTCCTGCTCATTGGCGATGTCGTGGTCGTGATAGTCGGCCGTGAACATCTCGGTGAATCCCGCGGCGTCGCCCGAGGTGCTGACTTCCTCGAAGAAGCGGCGCGCGGTCGCCTTGTTGAGCTGGTCTTCGCGCACCACGTCGAGATCGGTGAACGTCGGCGTCTCCTGGCAGAGCGCCACCATCTCCTGGAAAATACGGTCCGTCTCCGGAAGCTGCGAGTTGCGCACCGCATCCTCGTACGACGGAAACTCGATCATTTCGATGAAGTGATCGGCGTCGGACCGGTCCCTGCCGACGGTCGCGTGTGTGGCCGTCCTCTTCCCCTTCGTCTGCTCGACCCAGGTGTCCATGAGCCGATTCATGGTGTCGAATTGGTCGGTCTTGCAGTCGATGATCTGAACGAAAGTCATGATCTCTCCCACGGGCGAAATTCTGAATGGAATATCCCTTATGTTCAGGTTAGTTCTTATGGGGCTCCGGGGCGCAGTGCAGGCAAGCAATCGAGCAAGCAAGCTTGATGGTCGGCGGGGGCGCGCCCGCCGACCCCTGCGTGACCGGCCTGCCACCAGCGCGTTACCAGGGTTTTCGGGTGATTGATGGCGGCGTTCTTGAACAGGCGGGGGCCGGGCCGCGGCCGTAAAATCCAGGTATGGCTGAGCGGTCGGATTCTCCTACCGCGCCTGAGCTCGTCGTCGAAGCCGGGGGCGGCACCCAGGTGCTGAGTCCGCTCCGGACATATCACGTGGGGCGCGACCCCGCGGGCGAGGTGGTGCTGGACGACATCCGGGTCTCCTGGCATCACGCGGTGCTGCGGACCACGGCCGGCCACTGGGTGGTGGAGGACGAGGAGAGCACCAACGGTACGTACACCGAGGGGCGGCGGGTGCGACAGTCGGGCGTGGGGCCGGGGAGCGTGATCAGGTTCGGCAATCCGGCCGATGGCCCGTGCGCGGTGCTCACCGGCGTACCGCGACCGGCGGAGCCCGCCGACCGGCCGTCCGCCGTCACCTCCGTCCCGCACCCCGCCGCCACCCGCACCTTCCGGGAGCCGAGCGCCGTGCGCCCGCTGCCCTCGGCGCGGGTCACCCGCATCGGCCGGGCGCCCGACAGCGACCTGGTCGTCGAGGACCTCATCGTCTCGCGTCGGCACGCGGAGCTGCGGGCGGGTCCGGAGGGGTACGAGATCGTCGACCTCGGCAGCCACAACGGTACGTATCTCAACGGCCGCCCGGTGACTCGCGCTCCGGTCGTCCCCGGCGACATCGTCGGCGTCGGTCACTCCGCGTTCGTGCTGGTGGGCGAGGAGCTGCAGGAGTTCATCGACACCGGTGAGGTGTCGCTGGACGTGCAGGATCTGGCGGTACGGGTCGACAAGGGGCGCCGGACGCTGCTGGGTCAGGTTTCCTTCCCCGTCGGCGAGAAGTCGCTGCTGGCCGTGGTCGGGCCGAGCGGTGCGGGCAAGTCGACGCTGCTCAACGCGCTGACGGGGCTGCGGCCCGCCGACGAGGGCACGGTGCTGTACGACGGCCGTGACCTGTACCGGGACTACGCCGAGCTGCGGCAGCGCATCGGGCTCGTACCGCAGGACGACATCCTGCACTCCCAGCTGACCGTGCGCCGCGCCCTCGGTTACGCCGCGCGGCTGCGCTTCCCCGAGGACACCGCGAAGGCCGAGCGGCAGGCACGGGTGGACGAGGTCATCCACGAACTGGGGCTGGACCAGCGGGTGAACCAGCCGATCCACTCGCTCTCGGGCGGCCAGCGCAAGCGGGTCAGCGTGGCCCTGGAGCTGCTGACGAAGCCGTCGCTGCTCTTCCTCGACGAGCCGACCTCCGGCCTCGACCCGGGCATGGACCGCTCGGTCATGCACATGCTGCGCGGGCTGGCGGACGACGGCCGTACGGTCATCGTCGTCACCCACAGCGTGCTCAGCCTGGACGTCTGCGACCGGCTGCTCGTCCTCGCACCGGGCGGGACGATCGCGTACTACGGGCCGCCGGACGAAGCGCTGCGGTACTTCGGATTCGACCAGTGGCCGGAGGCGTTCGAGACCTTCGAGAACGACAAGGACCGGGACTGGGCGGGGGCGTTCCGCGCCTCGCCGCAGCACCGTCGCTATGTCGCGGCGGAGTCCCGGCAGCCCCGGCGCGCCCCCGAGTCCCCGCGGAGCCCGGTGGCCGCGCCCAAGGCGCAGAGCTGGGGTGCGCAGCTGCGTACGCTCGTACGGCGTTACACGGCGGCGCTGACCGCCGACCGTACGTTCCTGGTCATCATGGTCGCGCTGCCGTTCGTGATGGGCGCGATGGCGCACGCCCTGGCCGGCAGCCGGCTCACCCGCGACTCGGCGCTCAACGCGCTGCTGATCCTGTGTGTCGGCGCGGTGCTGACGGGCGCCGCCAACGCCGTACGCGAACTGGTCAAGGAACGCACGATCTACCAGCGGGAGAGAGCCGTCGGCCTGTCCAGATCGGCGTATCTGATGTCCAAGGTGCTGGTGCTGGGGACGATCACGGTCGTCCAGGCGGTGGTACTGACCATGGTGGCGCTGTTCGGCGTCAAGCTGAACGCGCCGGACGGAAAAGGGGTGTTGCTGCCGCCGCTCGTCGAAATCACCCTTGCCGTCGCCCTGTTGGCCTTCACCGCGATGATGCTCGGCCTGTTCGTGTCGGCGCTGGTGCGGAAGGAGGAGGTCACCATGCCGCTGCTGGTCCTCCTCGCGATCGTGCAGGTCGTGTTCTGCGGCGCGCTGCTCAAGCTGCAGGGCGTGCCGGGGCTGGAGCAGCTGGCGTGGCTGGTGCCGTCGCGGTGGGCGCTGGGCGCCATGGCGGGCACGATCCATCTGCACCGGATCGTGCCGCAGGGCATCACCGCCGATCCGCTGTTCCGGCACGAGGCGGGGATCTGGCTGCTCGACATGGGCATGTTGATCGTGCTCTCGCTCGTCCTCGGATTCCTGGTCGCCAAGCTGCTGCGGCGGCGCGAGCCCGAGATCATGCGCAAGTAGCCCCGTCCTGCACGAAGCTGCCGATTCCCTCCCGTACGGAGCTGCTGACCCCGTCCCGTGCGGAGCGCCGAGGAGCCGCCTGTGACCGCCCCCGACTTCGTCCCCAGCCATGTCGTCCCGCCGGAGGGCCTGACGACCTGGTCGGCGCCGGACGCCGAGTGGCCGATGGTGCCGCTCGACCCACTGCTGCCCGTCCAGGTCGTCGAGCGCCGGGGCGACTGGGCGCTGGCGCTGTGCTCCAACGGCTGGTCGGCGTGGGTGGACGGGCGGCTGCTGCTGCCGGTTCCGCACGGCCCGCCGGCCGCCGGGCAGCCCGCCGCCAGGACCGCGGACCCCCGGCCGTTGCTGGGCGCGGTCGAGGAGGAGCTGAGCCGGTACCGACGGCTGATCGAGGAGCTGTCCACGGGGCGGCTGGACGCCGCGTCCTTCGCGGAGCGGACCCGGGGCACCCGGGTGGGGGTGGTCGTGGACGGCGAGGCGGTCTGGCTGTACGACGCGCCGCATGAGCGGTGGTGTTACTGCGACGGGGTGTCGCTGGAGACGTTCGCGGTGGCGCGGGGGCCCGCGGAGGGCGAGCGGTGAACGCCGGGGAAGCCCAGTGGCGCGACCGGACGCCCGGCCGCGTGCCGGAGCGCGCGACCGCCCCCGACGCTTCCGGGCTGCGCGGGCGCCGCATCGCCGGATATCTGCTGGAGGACGAGATCGGCCGCGGCGGCATGGCGGTCGTGTACCGGGCGCAGGACCTGCGGCTCGGCCGTACGGTCGCGGTGAAGCTGCTGGCGCCCGAGCTGGCGCGCAACGACACCTTCCGGCAGCGCTTCGCGCACGAATCACGCGTGGCGGCGTCGATCGACCACCCGCACATCGTGCCGGTCTTCGAGGCAGGCGAGACCGACGGCGTGCTGTACATCGCCATGCGGTACGTCGAGGGGCGGGACCTGCGCGCGCTGCTCGACCGCGACGGCCGGCTGCCACTGGAGACCGCCTGCCGTGTCGCCCTGCAGGTGGCCTCCGCGCTGGACGCCGCCCATGCGCATGATCTGGTGCACCGGGACGTCAAGCCGGGCAACGTCCTGGTGGCCGACGGCACCGACAGCGACCACCCGGAGCATGTGTATCTGACCGACTTCGGGCTGACGAAGAAGTCGCTGTCGCTCACGGGCTTCACCCGTGTCGGGCAGTTCGTGGGGACCCTGGACTATGTGGCGCCCGAGCAGATCTCGGGGCGCCCGGTGGACGGCCGCTGCGATGTGTACAGCCTGGCCTGCGTCGTCTTCGAGATGCTGACCGGGGCACCGCCGTTCCGGCGCGATGACGACATGGCGCTGCTCTGGGCGCACCAGTACGATCCCGCGCCGCCGCTGACGAGCCTGCGGCCCGACCTGCCGCCGGCCGTCGACGCGGTACTGGCCAACGCCCTGGCCAAGGCGCCCGGTGACCGCTACGGCACCTGCCGCGGGTTTGTGACGGCGCTGCGTACGGCCGGGCGGACCGCGGCGCCCGTCGCACCGCCGAGCACCCCTCAGGAGCACGCTCCGACGCGGGTGGACGCCCAGCTGGAGGCGTACGGCAACCTGCCGCGCTACACGGCTCCGCCGGCGCCGCCTGACTGGGCCGCGCCGGTGTTTCCGGGGCGAACGGGCTGAGCTTCACGGCTGTCCGAGCCTCGCGTCCCGTACCTCCCCCGGATGCCGTACGCGCCGCGCCAGGAGGCTGCCGAGGAACCCGGTGACCAGCCCCCACCCGGCGCCCGCCGCCACCAGGCGCGGGAGCTCCGGCTGCAGGGAGACCTCGCCGCCCAGTCCGCCGCCGAGGTCCCCGATGCCGATGAGGGAGAGCCCGTAGTGCGCGGAGATCCGGGTGAGCAGTCCGACGACGAGCAGGGTGAGCGCCAGTGCCGCGGCCATCTCCAGTGCATGCCGCCAGGCGGGCAGCAGGGCCGGGGACCGTACCGCCGCGGTGAAGGCGGCGGCGAGCAGCACAATGGCCGCCACCGCCACGAGGAGCCAGGCGCGCCCGTCGTACTCCGCGATCGTGCCCAGGTCCAGGGTCCGTTCGCCGCCACGGGTGCGCAGCACCTCGTCGAGTACGTGCGGCATCGGCAGCCCCATCGCTTTGTCGACATGTCCGGCCCAGGCGCCGCCGGTGCCGATCCCCAGCGCCATCCAGACCAGGTTCGGCAGGCCGAGAAACAGTACGGCGAAGGTCTCGGCAGGGTGCCCGCGGGTGAAGAGCACGATCACGCCGACGACCAGCCCGATTGCGACGTAACCGACCAGCACCAGCAGCATCGCGAAGGCGGGCGGCCGTACGGAACGCTGGAAGTGCAGCAGCCGGGAGGAGAGCGGGGCCTTGCGCGACACGATGAACGTGAGGGCGAGGACGGCCAGCACCCAGAGCAGTCCGAAGCCGAGTGTCGCGGGGACATCGGCCCGGAATCCCACGGTGGGGCTCGCGCCGAGCTCCGCTCCGATGTCCTCGGCGATGTCGTTGCCGGTCGAGATCCGGAAGCTGTGGCGCGCGAAAAGGGCGAGTACCAGCAGGAACAGCAGCCAGCATGCGGCCGTACGGGCGATGCGGTCCAGCAGTTCGCCGGTGGCGGCCACCGCCCGGTGGCGCAGCGGAAGCAGGAAGACGGCGGCCGTCACCAGGGCGCCGGCCAGCGTCACCGAGAGCGGTACGGCATCGACGGCGGCGTCCGCCCGCGCGATGACGCCGGTGTCGCCGGAGAGGTCGACCGAGCCGCCGGCCGCGATGACGACAACGGCCGCGACCACGTGGGGGTACGCCCCGCCGGGCAGGTGCGCCGCGCCCGCCGCCCACAGTCCCAGCGCGGCGACCACGAGCATGGCGACGATGCCCGCGCCCGCCGCGGCGAGCGCTTCTCGCGTCCGGCTCACGTGTCTCCTCACTTCTCACCCCCTTGTCCCTCACCCTCGGCTACCGCGTTCACCACCGTAAGTACGGGCACGCCGCCCCGCTTGCGGACGGCGCCGGTACTGAGCACACAATGGCGTAAAGGGGGAATAAACGGGTGAAATTCGGGTCCCGCCGGATGGTCCACGCGGCGACGCCCGACACGCGTGGGAAGAAGGACCGACCCGTGACATCTCAACCACCGCCCGACAGCCGGCCGACCGGCCCACCATCGGGTCCGCCGTCCGGCCCGCTCTCCGGGCCGTCGTCAGAGCCGCAGTCAGGGTCGCAGTCGGGCCCCTCCCCGGGCCCGTCGTCAGGGCCGTCCTCGGGCGCGCCTTCCGGGTCCGATCACGAGCCGACTCAGGTGGGCTCCAGTTCCGGCTCCGGCTCGGGCTCCGGGGACTGGCCGGGCGGGGCCGGTGGGTCCGGTGGATCCGGTGGATCGGGCGGACCCGGTGGCGGCAAGCCCTGGTGGCGGTCCTCGTCACGCGTCGCGCTCATCACCGCCGTCCTCGTCGCGGCCGTGGCCCTGACCGTCTTCCTCACCCGTCCGGACAGCGGTACCGGCTCGGGCGAGGTCTTCCTCCAACCGGCTGCCGCGCAGGGCAAGGACCCCTTCACCAAATCGACGGCCAAGGACTCCACCGCGCCCGCTTCGCCGACCGCGACGCCGACGGCGCCGTCCGGTGACACGGGCGGCGCGACCGGCGTCGCGGGCTCGGCGCCCGGCCTGTACGGCGGCAGCCGCTCCGCGCCGAGCTGTGATGTCGAGAAGCAGATCGCCTTCCTGCGGGGAGCGCCGGCCAAAGCCAAGGCGTTCGCCGACACCGAGGGCATCGCCCGGACCGAAGTGCCCTCCTACCTCCGGTCGTTGACCCCCGTACAGCTGCGCAAGGACACCCGGGTCACCAACCACGGCTTCAAGGACGGCAAGGCCACCGGCTACCAGTCGGTCCTGCAGGCCGGCACGGCCGTACTGGTCGACTCGCGCGGAGTGCCGCGCGTGCGCTGCGCCTGCGGAAACCCGCTGCTGCCGCCGGTGGCCGTCAAGGCGACACCGAAGCCGGTCGGCAAGCCGTGGCCGGGGTACCAGCACTCGGACGTGGTGGTCGTGCAGCAATCGACCACCGTGGTCAATGTCTTCGTCCTCGTCGACCTGGACACGGGAGCCTGGTTCAAGCGCGCCGCGGGCGATGAAACGGGCAGGACGGACGCCCCGACCACTCCGCCGCCCTCCGAAACCGCCTCCCACTCCCCGTCATCGACCTGCCCGCCCTCCGCGTCCCCGTCGTCGACGTGCCCGTCCTCCGAATCGACATCCCCCTCCCCGACCTCCGAGACCCCCTCCTCCCCCGCCACAGAACCCGCGACTCCCTCCGCACCGTCGGACACCCCGACGCCCGCCTCCCCCAGCCCGCCCCAGGAAGAGCCCGGCACGACCCCGGAGGTCCCACCGCCCGGCACGTAAGGCCGGGCGGGTAACGCCGCAGCGGCTGTACGGGAGTCCCGAGTACCGCCTCGGACGTCAACACGCTTTCGCTACCCGGATGTAGCCGCCGCCGAGTCGGGGCGGCTCTCCGCCGCGCTCATCGAAAACCCGGTCGGAACCCGGTCGGAACCTACTCGGAACCCACTCGGACGATGCCTTGTCCGGCCATAATTTCTCCGCGGGAAGAACCACTCATCTCTTGCGGGATTACTCCGTCCGAGTGTGTTCGGAGCCCTGCTGGAAGTGGTACCTGCCTGCTGTTCGGCAGGTACGAGCGGCAACCGCGGTTGGGCGACCCTATGGGTATTGACGAGGTGTTTTTGGGGTGCGGCAAGGGCGGCGGGGGCTTCGCCGGGGACGGATGGCATCATGAGCCGCAGGCCGTTTGCGGCCGGGGCGTGGTGGGCTGTCACGAACTCGAGCGCGGCTACCGGCAATTTCGGAGCATCGGTATGCGGTTCGCAACGGTCGTGCTCAGGGCGAGCAGGACCTTATACTCAACGACTTCGACAACATGGTGAAAACGTCGTCGCCGCAGCCCTGCTTCCGGCGAAGCTCTGACGGGCATTGCCGTGGAGGGCCGGCGAGCAATGCCCGGGCCGGGAACGCGCATCGGCAGCTGTGGCGCCGGTAAGGGATACCGGCAGTACCGCGGCAGTGGTCAAGGCCGCCGCCGCTCCCCGCTCCGCACCGCCACAGACCCGCACAAGTACATCCAGCGCCCGCCAGAACAAACTGGCTCTGGGCCGACCGAAGAAGAAAGGCACCACATGACCGCTACCGTCAACACACCGGGCAGCATCACCGCCACAACGGACCTGCTGCAGGCAGAACTTCCCCGACTGGAGGCACACCAGCAGACGCTGGAAAAGGAACTGGCCGCCGTCACCACCCGGCTGGATTCCGTGCGCACCGCCCTCAACGCACTGCAGGCGCTGGCCACCACCCAGTCCGTGCCGCAGCCCGCTGAGAATGCCGCCCCCGAGCCGGACACTGCTTCCGCATCGGCCCCCGCATCGGCGGCCTCCGACAGCACGACCGCATCCGAGCCCACCGCCGCGGCCGTCGCGCCGGCGAGCGAGGCAACTACCGAAACCGCCCAGGCGTCCAAGGCGGACGCCGCCCCGGCTCCGGCTGTGCCCAAGCCCCGCAAGGCGCCCGCCGGCGCTGGTCGCAAGAGCACAGCGAAGGCGCCCGCCGCATCGGAGCGCAAGAGCCGCCCCGCCGCCAAGTCCGCCTCGCCCAAGAACGCCTCGTCCAAGAACGCCAAGACGAAGACGGCGAAGACCACGGCAGCGAAGGCCACTGCGGCCAAGGAGACGGCCAAGGAGGCCGCCCCCATCGCACCGGCCAAGGACGGCAACGGACTCACCGAACAGGTCCTGAAGGCACTGACGCAGATCGGCAGCAGCCCTGTCCGGGCGCGGGATGTCGCCGAAGCCGTGGGACGCGCCCAGGACACGGCCGGTATCAACACCGTACGCAGCACCCTGGACCGCCTGGTCGCCTCCTCCAGGGCCCAGCGGGCCGGCCGCGGCCTGTACCAGGCTGTCACCGCCTGATCGGCCGTGCGGGCCGGCGAGCAGCGCGTGGAGCGGGGCGGCGCCCTCGGCTCCGACTTGCTCCAGCGCCGCCGGCCTCCCGTTGTCGAGGAGACATGATGGCGGCGTACGGCTATCGGACGCCGATGACGTCACGATCTGGGTGAGTCACTCCAGTCCCGTGATCTGCGTCCGTGACGTGAGGCCGAGTTTGTTCAGGATGTGTTCCACGTGGGCGTCGGCTGTGCGTTTGGAGACGACGAGGCGTTCCGCGATCTGGCGGTTGGTCAGTCCCTCCGCGACCAGGGCGGCCACCTGGCGTTCGCGGTGGGTGAGGCCGGGCGGTCGGGTGGTGGTGCGATGCGGTGCCGAGGGAATCGCGGTGTCCGGTGCGGTCTGTGGCGTGGGGGTGGCCGCCATGGTGCCGGTCGGCGCTGCCTTGGTGTTGTCGGTCGCGGGGGCGGGGAGTGTGTTGGTGTCCTGTACCGCGTACGTCACCGACTCTGTGAGGTCCAGGGCCGCGCCGCGGGCGTGATGGTCGGCGTATACGGAATCGCCCAGTGCCGTGCGCGCCGTGGTGACGGCCGTGTCCCGTTCCGCGTTCAGGGTCGGTACGTTGAACAGTCGCACGCCGCCGATCCTGGTCCAGAACGCCTCGGCGGCGCCCAGCAGCCAGGCGGCCCGTTCGAAGCGCTCCGACCGGGCGGCGGACCAGGCCAGCAGTTCCATGGCGATCGCCGCGCCGAGGCGGTCGTTCACTGCCAGCTTGAGGACCAGCGCCTCGCGGCCGAGCCGGTCGCGTTCCTCGGCCCGGGAGTCCTCGTGCGCCATCCACAGCGCCAGCTGCCGGTACAGCAGGCAGTAGCTGCGGGTCCAGCACTCGCCGGGGGCCGACTCCAGCGCCCGCAGGCCCTCCCCGGACACCTCCCAGGCGCGCTCGACGTCGCCGACGAGTGCCGCGCCGAAGGTCTGGATGAAGCAGGTGATGCCCAGCCCGTCGTGGTCGCGCAGCGTGCGGAAGGCGCGGCGGGCCTCGTCGAGGTCGCGGTGCGCCTCCGGCAGCTGCGAGCGGAACAACGCCAGACAGCCGCGGAACTCGATCGCGTACGCCGCGCCGCGCCGGTCGCCGATCCGTTCGGCCATGGCCAGCGATTCCAGGAGGTGTGGTTCGGACGCGTCGCTCTGTCCCAGGACCATCAGGATCCAGGCGAGGCGGTGCAGTGCCTCGACGCGCTCGGTGCAGTCGTGCTTCACCTTGGCCAGGCCGTGCTCGAGCCAGCGGGCGCCCTCCTGCATCCGGCCCGTCATGATCCAGTGCGTCCACAGCCGGGCGGCCAGGTCCAGGCCGCGCAGCGCCAGTTCGGGGTCGTCGGTGCCGGTGCCGTACTCCAGGGCGATGCGGAAGTTCTGCAGCCAGCGCGCGAGGGCCCGTAGGTGCTCCGCCTGCCGGTCGCTGTGGAAGGGCTGGTCGGCGCGCTCGGCGAACGCCGCGAAGTAGTCGAAGTGCGCCCGGCGGTACTCTTCCTCCTCGCCGCTCTGGGTCAGCCGCTCGGCACCGTACTCGCGCAGGGTGTCCAGCAGTCGGTAGCGCGCCTGCTCCGCTTCGATACGCAGTACCACCGACTTGTCGACCAGCCCGATGAGCTGCTCCAGCACGTCCTCGGCAGGCAGCTCACCGCCTCCGCACACGGCCTCGGCGGCTTCGGCGTCGAATTCCCCGGCGAACACGGACAGCCGCCGCCACAGCAGCTGTTCCTGCGGGGTGCACAGGTCGTGGCTCCAGTCGATGGCGTCCTGCAGGGTACGGTGCCGGGGCACCGCACCACGGCGGCCGCCTGTCAGCGCCTGGAACCGGTGCTCCAGCCGGGCGGCCAGATCGCTGAGTGACAGCACCCGCAGCCGTACCACGGCCAGTTCGATCGCCAGCGGCATCCCGTCCAGCCGACGGCAGATGGAGGTGACGTCCTTGCGGTTGCCGTTGGTGACGGCGAAGCCCGGTACGACGGCGGCGGCCCGCTCGGCGAACAGCTGTACCGCCTCGCGGTCGGTGGGCAGCGGCGTGATCGGGTAGACGAACTCGCCCGGGACGTCCAGGGGTTGGCGGCTGGTGGCCAGTACTGTGACACCGGGCGCCATGCGCAGCATCAGATCGGCGAGCATCGCACAGGCGTCCAGCAGGTGCTCGCAGGTGTCCAGGACGAGCAGCAGCCGCTTGGCGGCGAGGTAGGAGACGAGGAGGCCCACCGGGTCGCGGTCCCCCTGCTCGGACAGGCCGAGCGCCGCCGCCACGGTGTGCGGCAGCAGTACCGGGTCGTGCAGGGACGACAGCTCGACGAAGCAGGCGCGGTCGGGGAAGTACGGCAGCGCGGTACGGGCGGCCCGCAGCGCGAGCCTCGTCTTGCCGACTCCGCCGGGCCCGATGAGCGACACCAGCCGGGCCTTGTCGAAGAGCGCGCCGACCTCCCGCAGTTCCTGTTCCCGCCCGACGAAACCCGTGACTTCCACGGGCAGTCCGCCGGCCTGCTCCCTGACATATCCCAAGGCCATGTGGTGCTCGCCCTCCGCCTGCCGTGCGCCCCAGTGGGAGTTCCTACGCTACGCGGAGCAGCACGGCCTTCGATGCGGTTCCGAGCAGTCTCTCCGGCCGGACCATGCCGGGCAGTGCATCGATGGCGTACGCGTCCCGGTCGGGGTGGCGGGCCGACCGGGGAGGCGGGCCGGCCGGGCGAGGTCCGCCGGCGTGGACGCCAGGTCTCGTGCGGGGGCGGGCTGATCGTTATGCTGCCGTCAAAACGCTCAAACGAACGCAGGGGGGCGCAGCGACATGCGGGAACCGGTCGATCTGAGGCGGCAGCGGATCTTGGGCGTGGTGCGGTCGCGCGGGGCGGTCCGCGTCGGCGATCTCGCGGCCGAGCTGGACGTTTCGGTGGTCACCGTGCGCCGGGACGTCGAGGAGCTGGCCCGCGCGGGGCAGCTGCGGCGCGGGCACGGAGTGGTGCGTTCGATCGTGCCGGTCGAGGAGGCGGTGGGCTCGGTGGGCGCTGCGGCGGGAGTGCCGGGGGCGCGGCCGGGCGAGGACGGTGCCGCGATAGGGCTGGTGGTGCCCGAGCGGCACTCATACCTCTTCGAGATCCTGCACGGTGCGCGCACCGTGCTGGAGGAGGCCGGCATACGGATCGCGCTGCACATCGCGCCCGCCGTCTCCGGTGGCGAACGCCCCATGGTGGAGCAGGCGTTGGCCAGCGGCGTGCAGGGCCTGCTGATCGCGCCGCGCTGGCGCGGGCTGGGTGCCGAGGAGGCCGACTACGGCTGGCTCGGGTCGCTGGACGTACCGGCCGTACTCATGGAGCGCCGCCCGCGGCCCGGCAGCGCGCTGCACGCGCTGGACTCGGTCTGCTCCGACCATTGGTACGGGGTCCATCTCGCCGTCGAGCACCTGATCTCGCTGGGGCACCGGCGGATCGTCCTGGGCGCCCGGGACGACAGCCCTACGGCCCGGGCGGTGCGTGCGGCGTTCGCGGCGATCGCGGCGGAGCGGGCGGAGGTCGAGGACTGGGCCGTGACGCTGAGTTCGCCGACCGCCGTGCCGGAGCCGGCGGAACGGCTGGGCGTGGCGGAGGAGCTCCCCCCGGCCCCCCAGCCCGACGTCCTCGACCTCCTGCGCGCCCGTGGCGCCACCGCCGCCCTGCTGCACGGTGACGTGGACGCGCTGATGCTGGTCCAGCGGTTCCAGGAGGCCGGGATACGGGTGCCGGAGGACTTTTCGGTGGTGGCGTACGACGATGTCGTCGCGGCGCTGGGCAGTACTCCGCTGACCGCGGTGGCGCCGCCCAAGACGGAGGTGGGGCGGGCGGCGGCCGAGCTGCTGCTGCACCGGCTGCGGCGGCCCGCCGGGGAGCGCCCCGCACCCGTACGGCGCATCGAGCTGCTGCCGGATCTGCAGGTGCGCGGTTCGACCGGACCGGCGAAGTCTGCTGGTGAGTGACCGTCAGGAGAGGACTCGCCCGCACCCCATGAGCGTTCGATCGTTTCATTTTCTTCTGATCGGTCTATTGACCGGGTTGTGTTGTACCGATCACTATTCCCGTGTCCCGAACGAGCCGCGGGAGGCTTGCATGCCCGGTCGACACAGCCGTCGCTCCGTGCTCGCTGCGCTCGCCGCCCTGTCCCTGCCCGGTGTGAGCGCCTGCACCGGCAGCAGTGACAGCAGTGGCGGCAGACAGCCGCACCACACCGGCAAGAACGCCGGTAAGAACACCGGCAAGCGCACCACACGCATCACCTTCTGGTCCGCCCTGCGCGGCAGCCAGGAAGTGGTGGCGGAGTTCAACCGCACGCACGACCACATCCAGGTAGACTTCCAGCAGGTCCCGTCCGGCGCGCTGGGCGGCTACGCCAAGCTGAGCAACGCCGCCCGCGCCGGTAACGCGCCGGATGTCGCCACCATCGAGTACCCCCAGGTCCCCGGCTTCGCGATCGACGGCGTCGCCCGTGACATCACCGACCTCGTCGACGACGGCCTGCGCGACAAGCTGCTGCCGCAGGCCCTGGAACTGACCACCTTCGACCGCCGGGTCTTCAGCGTCCCGCTGGACATCGAGCCGATGGTGCTGCATTACCGTGCGGATCTCTTCCGCAAGTACGACATCGATGTCCCCGGCACCTGGGACGAGTTCGAGGAGGCCGCGCGCCTGGTGCGGAAGCGCGCGCCGGACCGCCGGCTGACGCTGTTCCCGACCGATGGCATGACGCAGTTCGCCGCGTTCTCCTGGCAGGCGGGCGCCCGCTGGTTCGACACCTCCAAGGGCGCCTGGAACGTCTCCATGGCCGATGCCCCCACCCGGCGGGTGGCGCGCTACTGGCAGCGGCTGGCGGACCAGGACCTGGTCGCCAGGTTCGCCACCGACGGCAATCGCTACCCGGCCGAGATCGGGCAGGGCCGGATCCTCAGCCGGGTCCACGGCGCCTGGGACGCTGGCGCGCAGATGAACGCCCATCCGGGGCAGGCGGGCAAGTGGGCCATCGCGCCGTTCCCCCAGTGGGACACGCGACGGCCGGTGAACGCCACCCACGGCGGGTCCACGTTCGCCATCACCAAGGACTGCCGCCGGCCGGAAGCCGCGATGGAATTCATCAGCTGGCAGGTCACGCACCCCGACGCGCTGCGCGCCCGCCTCTCCAGCGGCACCAGCAGCCAGTTCCCCGCGGCCCCCGGCCTGATCGAGGTGGGCCGCAAGGCCTTCGACCGCCGCTACTACTCCGGGCAGGACATCTACGCGCTCTTCCGCGAGCAGGCCGAGCTCATAGACGACCGGTGGACGTGGGGGCCGCGCATGACGGCCACACAGAAGGTCATGCAGGACGGGTTCGCCCGTGCCGCCGGCGGCCAGGGCACGATCATCGACGCCGTACGCGAGGCACAGCGCGGCACCCTGCCGGACCTCAAGGCCCTCGGCCTGTCCACCACCGAACGCAGCAGCTGACCGACCGTCAGAGAGGTAGGTGACACCATGACCACGACCACAACCAGTACGGACGCCGTCGCGCTCGCGCCCCGGACCGCTCCCCTGTCGTCCGCCGCCCAGCGGCGCGACGCCCGCAGGCGGAAGCTCGGCGCGTGCGGTGTGCTGATGACCCCGTTCTTCGTCCTGCTCGTGACGGTCTTCCTCATCCCCGTCGGCACCGCCGTGTGGCTGAGCTTCTTCGGCGCCGACCAGCCGGGACTCGGGTTCGGCCCGGAGCGGACCGTCTTCGTCGGACTGCGCAGTTACGCGGCGGTCCTCACCGACCCGACCTTCCTCGGCGGCCTCGGCACGGTCGCCGCGTACTGCCTGGTCTACATCCCGCTGATGGTGGTGTGCGCACTGGCGCTCGCCCTGCTGCTGGACTCGGGCGTGGTACGGCTGCGGGCCTGGGCGCAGTTGGCGCTGTTCCTGCCGCACGCCGTGCCCGGCATCATCGCCGCGATCATCTGGCTGTACCTCTACACGCCCGGCATCAGCCCCGTGATCGGCCTGCTGGCCCAGGCGGACATCACCATCGACTTCCTGGGCGTCCACACGGTGCTGCCCTCGATCGTCAACATCGCGGTGTGGAGCAACCTCGGCTACAACACCATCATCTTCTACGCCGCGCTGCAGGCCGTCCCGCGCGAGGTGATCGAGGCCTCGGTGGTCGACGGCGCGGGGCCGGTGCGCAGCGCCCTGCAGGTCAAGGCGCCGCTGGTGCGCTCCTCGATCGTGATGGTCGCGATGTTCACACTGATCTGGGGGCTGCAGCTGTTCACCGAGCCGATGCTGCTCGGCCAGCAGACCCCGATGATCAACTCGCGCTTCACCCCGAGCATGTACATCTACGACGCCGCCTTCAACCGCAACAACTACAGCCTGGCGGCGGCCGCCTCGGTGATCCTGCTCCTCTTCACCATCGCCCTGTCCTACGGCGTGACCCGCTGGACCAACCGGTCCGCCGAGAAGCAGGAGGCCGCCCGATGACCACCACCTCCGCAGCGCTGCGCCCCCGGCTGCTCGGCCGGACCGCCGTGAACGCCGTCGTCGGCGTGTGCGTGCTGTACACCCTGCTGCCCGTCCTGTGGCTGGTGCTGGCCGCCACCAAGAACCGCGACGCGCTCTTCAGCAGCGACCTGCTGTCCCTCGGCGACTTCTCGTTCTTCGCCAATCTGGGCGAGCTGTTCTCCATGGACGGCGGGCTGTTCAGCCGCTGGTACGGCAACAGCCTGCTGTACGCGGTGCTGGGTGCGGCGCTCGGCGCGCTGATCAGCATGGCCTGCGGTTACGCCTTCGACAAGTACGCCTTCCGGCACAAGGAGAAGCTGTTCGGCGTGGTGCTGGCCGCGGTGATGGTGCCGCAGACCGTGCTCGCGCTGCCCCTGTACCTGATGGCGTCCGGCGTCGGGCTGGTCAACACCTTCTGGGCCGTCTTCATCCCCGTCCTCTTCAACCCCTTCGGCGTCTACCTCGGCCGGATCTTCAGCCAGGGTTATGTGCCCGACGAGGTACTGGAGGCGGCCCGCATCGACGGCGCCGGCGAACTGGCCACGTACTTCAGGGTCGCCCTGCGGATGCTCGGCCCCGGTCTGGTGACGGTCTTCCTCTTCCAGCTCACCGCCACCTGGAACAACTTCTTCCTGCCGATGGTGATGCTCTCCGACCAGGACCTGTATCCGGTGAGCCTGGGGCTGTACACGTGGAACAGCTCGGCGACCGTCTCGCCCGAGTACTACCCCGTCGTCGTCATGGGCTCGCTGCTCGCGGTGGCGCCCCTGATCCTCGCCTTCATGCTGCTGCAGCGCTTCTGGCGCTCGGGGCTGACGGCGGGAGCGGTGAAGTAAGCAGGCGTACGACAAGTCGAAGGAGATTCATGCCCGACGTCCCTCGCCGGCCGCGTGCCGCGCTCGCCATGAGCCAGGACGCCGCCACGGCCGTCTTCGGTCCGGACGAAACGGCGGCCCTCGCCGCCGTGTGCGAGCCGGCGCCCTTGCCCGTACTGGACGACCTGACGACCGAACGGGCCCGTGCGGTCCTCGCCACGACGGAAGTGCTGGTCACCGGCTGGGGGTGCCCGCCCGTCGATGCCGCGGTGCTGGCCGCGGCGCCCCGACTGCGGGCCATCGCACACTCGGCGGGCAGCGTCCGCCACCACCTCACCGACGCCTGTTGGGACCGCGGCATCGAGGTGTCCTCGGCGGCCGCCGCCAATGCCCTGCCGGTGGCCGAGTACACCGTCGCGATGACCCTGCTGGCGAACAAGCGCGTCCTGGAGCGCGCCCGCGACTACCGCGCCACCCGCAGCCGCGACGCCTGGCTGCGCACCGACCGCTCGGTGGGCAACTACCGCAACACCGTGGGCATTTGCTCAGCGTCGCTGATCGGTCGGCGGGTGATCGAGCTGCTGCGCCCGTACGACCTCCAGGTGCTGCTCTACGACCCGTACGTGTCCGAGGCCGAGGCCGCGGCGTTGGGAGTGACGGGCGTCGGTCTTGAGCAGCTGTTCGCCGCGAGTGATGTCGTCAGCGTGCACACGCCGCTGCTGCCCGAAACCCGTGGCCTGGTCAGCCGGGAGCTGATCGGCCGGCTGCGCCCGGGCGCCACGCTGATCAACACCTCCCGGGGCGCCGTCGTCGACCAGGACGCGCTCACCGACGCGGTGACCTCCGGCCGCCTGCACGCGGTCCTGGACGTCACCGAACCGGAGCTGCTGCCGCACGGCCATCCGCTGTGGGACTGCGACAACGCCCTGCTGACCCCGCATCTGGCGGGCTCGCAGGGCAACGAATGGCGCCGCCTCGCCGATCTGACGGTGAGTGAGGTGGCCCGGTGGGCCGCCGGTGACGGCTTCGCCCATCCCGTACACCGCGAAAGGCTGGCGTTCCTGGCATGAACGACGTCATCATCGGCACGAACGCATCCGAAGGCACGCACGCATCCGAAGGTACGAGCCGTTTTCTCCAACTGCCGCCCGATGATTATGAGTTGAGCCCGTACACCGGCTACACCCGGGCCCACTGGGAGGCCGCCGCCGACGGCCTGGTCCGCGCGGCCTTGCGCTGGGCCACGCCCGGCGGGGCGCTGCTGGACCTGCCCGGGCGGCCCTCCCGGTCCGGCGTGCGCTCCGACGGCCTGGAGGGGTACGCGCGGACGTTCCTCGCCGCGGCGTTCCGCATCGCGGGCGCGGGCGGCGCCGACCCGCACGGCTTCCTGCCCCGGTACGCCGACGGGCTCGCCGCCGGCACCCGCACACCGGGCCGCGAGGACGCCGAGTCCTGGCCGCTGATCCTCGACCACGACGTCCAGGGCCAGCCGATGGTGGAGTCCGCCTCCGTCGCGCTCGGCCTGCGGCTGACCCGCCCGTGGCTGTGGGACCGCCTCGACGCCGACGTACAGGACCGCGCCGAGGAATGGCTGCGCGGCGCCCTGCGGCACACTCCCGCACCGAACAACTGGTACCTCTTCGCCGTCACCGTCGCCGGCTTCCTGGAGTCGGTCGGCCGCGGCGATGCGGAGACCCGGCGCGCCATCGACCGGGGCCTGCACCTGCTGGAGACCTGGTACCGCGGCGACGGCTGGTACGCCGACGGCGACGGCCGCGCCTTCGACCACTACAACGGCTGGGCCCTGCACCTCTACCCGGTGCTGCACGCCCAACTGGCGGGCGACAAGGGCCTGCTGGACCTGTACGGGCCCCGGCTGAGCGAGCACCTGGAGGGTTACTCGCTCCTCTTCGGCGGCGACGGCGCCCCCATCCACTTCGGCCGCTCGCTGACCTACCGCTTCGCCGCCACGGCGGCGGTCGGCCTCGGCGCGCTGACCGGCCACACCCCCCTCGCACCGGGCGTCTCCCGCCGGCTGCTCAGCGGCGCCCTGCGCCACTTCCTGACCCGCGGCGGGGTGGGCGCCGAGGACGGACTGCTCGGCCTGGGCTGGTACGGGCCGCACGAGCCCACCTGCCAGACGTACTCCGGGCCCGGCTCCCCGTACTGGGCCTCCAAGGCGTTCGTCGCGCTCCTCACCCCCGCCGACGACCCGCTGTGGACGGCCACCGAGGAGGCGGCCCCCGCCGAGGCCGCGGACCGGGTACGGGCGCTGCCCGCCCCCGGCCTGCTCGTCCAGACCACCGCGGCCGACGGCATCGCCCGGCTGCACAACCACGGCAGCGACCACGTCCGCCCGCACGAGGGCGACAACGCCGCCGCGCACGACGTCCTCTACGGGCGCTTCGCGTACTCGACCAGTACAGGACCGACCTCCGCCGACAACGCCCCCGACAACCACCTCGCCGTCGAGGTCGCCGGGCGGTCCTCGGTGCGCTGCCGGATCCATCCGCTGGGCGCCGGCGACGGCGACGGCTGGGGCTGGGCGGCCTCCTGGCACCGCCCGGTGTTCGCCGCGGGCCCGCCGATGGTGCCGGGCCTGGAGGTACGGAGCGTGACGGTGGCCCGCGGCCGGTACGAACTGAGAGTGCATCAGGTCGCGGGCGTCCCGCACGGCGCCCGCATACACCTGACGGGCTGGGCAACGCCCCCGGCCGGGCCACTGTTCTCGCAGCTCCACGGCCTGCACGGCTGGCCGGACCACGACGAGGTACGCGCCCCGCAAGGCACAGCCTTCACCCCCTGGGCGGTACTCCCCCGCCTCAGCACGCGGCCCGTCGAGGACGCCGACGCAACGGTGCTCGTGGCGGCCCTCGCTTCCCTGACGGGTGCGGCGGAGGCAGCGCCCCTGACCGATGTCGCCACCGTGGTGTCGGCGAACGCCGAGGAGATCCGCGTCCGGTGGGCCGACGACGGATCGGTCACCCGGATCGCCTTCACCGTTGGGACGCGACACGTCACGGTGGTGGCACGGGAGTGAGGCGTGGTACGGCGTCTCGCAGGGTGCGGGTGGCCTTCAGCAGCTTCCGGGCGCGCCACGATGTCCAGTGGCGCCGCGCGGGACAGCTCGAAGCGGACCTGCCGGGTCCCGACCGGGGTGATCTTCTTCACCGGATCCCACACGTAGGAGGCGCCGGCCCTCAGCTTCATGGTGCGCTCGATCGACGCCTTGACCGCCTCGGCGGTCAGCGGGTGCCCGGAGTGGAACCGTACGTTGTCCCGCAGAGTGAACGTCCAGGTCCGGCGGTCCCCGGACCGCGGGAATCCTCGTCGGCAGATCTGAGTTGTCTGCTGTGACAACGACTGCCACGAGGTGGACCGCGGTCCACTGCAAGGAGGAGACGGGAGCCGATGAGCCTTCGTCAGTTCGAGTACGCCCTGGCCATTGCCGAGGAGGGCTCGGTGACGGCGGCGGCAGAGCTGCTGCGCGTCGCTCAACCGTCGGTGTCCCAGCAGATCCGCGGTCTGGAGCGGGATCTCGGCGTGGAATTGTTCGCTCGCACGCCGACCGGACTGGTGCCCACCGTGGTCGGCCGCGCGTTCCTGCGGGAGGCGGAGGTCGCGGTGAGCGCGGCGCGGCGGGCGCGGACGACGGCGCGGGCCGGTGCCGATGACATCGTGGGCGAGCTGGTGGTCGCGGTGCAGATGGGCTTCGGCACGCGGCAACTGCCGAACGCCCTGGGCGCGCTGCGTCGCCGCTTCCCGCGGCTGGAGGTCACCGTCTTCGAGGAGCCGAGCTCCGCCGAGCTGGAGCGGCTGTGCCGCCGGGGCGTGCTGGACCTCGCCCTGATGGCGGCGTGCGAGCGGAGCCCCGCCAACGCCCACCACCTCGGCGACGAGGAGCTCGTCGTGGTGCTGGGCGCCGGGCACCGGCTGCTCACCGCGGACCGGGTCGAACTGCGCGAACTGGAGGGGGAGCCGTGGGTGAGGTTCGACCGCGACAGCGCGCTCGACGGCGTACTCCTTGCCGTGCTGCGGGACAACGAGCTGGCCCCGACCACGGCCGCCCGCGTGTCCCAGACGGCGACGGCCGTGCGCTGGGCCGCCCAGGGGCTGGGGGTGACGCTCGTCCCGGCCTCCGCGGTGCCCGACGGTCACGAGCACCTCGTGCGCCCGGTGTCCCCGGCCGTGTCCCAGCCCGTCATCGCCGTAATCCGGCAGGGCCCGGGCCCCGCGGAAACGGCATTGCTGGAACTCCTGCGGCAGGAGGCCTGGGACATATTCGCGCGAGGGACTGTCAGCCCTCTCTAGCAATTCCTCGCAATTCGGTGTCAGCCCCTGGGGAATTCACCGCCGTCCACGAAGAGATTACTTCCGGTCAGCCAGCCCGCCCGGTCGGACGCGAGGAAAAGCACTGCGTCGGCGATGTCGTCGGGCCGCCCGTCGCGCCCCAGCGGCGTCGTGTCGTCGGCGTTGACCTGGGCCGGTGCCGCGCTCAGGCGCGCCCACTCCTCCCGGGTCGCTTCGCCGCCGGGGGTGGTGACCCGGCCGGGGCTCACGGTGTTGACCCGGATTCCGGCCGGGGCCAGTTCGGTGGCCAGTCCCCGGCTGTAGTTCTCCAGCGCCGCCTTCGCCGCCGTGTAGTGCAGGAACTGCCCCAGCGGGGTGCGGACGGCGGCCGAGGAGACGTGCACGATCACCCCCGACCGCTGTTCCCGCATCCCCGGCGCCAGCAGTGCGTCGAGGCGTACCGACGCCAGGAAGTTCAGGTCAAGGGCCTCCTGCCACTCCTCGTCGGAGATGGCCGAGGCGGCCGCGTGAGGTGTGGCTCCGCCCGCGTTGTGGACCACGATGTCCACCCCGCCGAGCGTCTCCTGCACGGCCGCGGCGAGCGCCTCCGCGCCGGCCCGCGTCCGCACGTCGGCCGCCACGAACGCGGCCCCCTCCGGCACCGTGCTCGTCGCCGACCTGGCGGTCGTGAGCACCTCGGCGCCCGCGCCCAGGAGCTGCCGCACGACGGCCGCTCCGATTCCGCGAGTACCACCCGTGACCAGTGCCCGCTTTCCCGCGAGTTCCCGCGTTCCCGATGAATTCTCGATCGTGGCCATGCCACCGGTCCTCTCCATAGCGTAATTATCCGCTCGACGGAATTCAGTCGCGATGCGCGCCTCATCGAGCTGTTTCACAGTAGGACCGGAAAAGAATGAGAGACAAAGACGAAAAGTCAGCAGAGGCTATAGGGGACTCCTATGGCAGCGACTGGTGACTGTACCTACTAGTATGTACGCTCCTGCTCTCCTCTCGGAAAGGGACCTCTGACATGCCATTTGTGCGCATTGACGCGCTCGGGACCGACAGCACGCGGCTCGACGCGCTCGGCCGTGCCGTGCACGACGCCCTCGTCGAGACGATCGGCTTTCCGCCCGACGACCTGTTCCAGGTCCTGACCGGTCATGACGGCGTCAACAGCACGCTGCGCTACGGCAATTACCTCGGCATTCGGCGCGACGACGGGATCGTGTACGTCGCGATCACGATGCGTTCCGGGCGCACCCCCGAGCGGAAGCGGGCGTTGTACCGGCGGATCGCCGAGCTCGCGCACGAGTACGCGGGGACCGAGCCGCGGAACGTCTTCATCACCCTGACCGAGAACGAGTCGGTCGACTGGTCCTTCGGGCACGGGGTGGCGCAGTACGAGCCAGGGGGCGCTGACAGACTGTGAGGCCGAGCGACAGCAGCGGCGACAGGAAGCGGAGCACGTGACCACGGCGATCACCGAAATCGAGACCTACGGCGTCGAGCGCATACCGGACGAGGACCGTTCCGCGCGTCCGATCGACCTCTTCCGGCTGGCCTTCGGTGGCGCGAATACCTTCGCGACCTGTGTGCTCGGGGCCTTTCCCGTGCTCTTCGGGCTGTCCTTCCTGCAAGGGCTCGCGGCGACCGTCCTCGGGCTGGTCGCCGGGGCGCTGCTGCTCGCCCCGATGGCGTTGTTCGGCCCGGCCAACGGCACGAACAACGCCGTCTCCTCGTCCGCGCACCTGGGCGTGCACGGGCGGATCGTCGGGTCGTTCCTCTCGCTCCTCACCGCCGTGGCGTTCTTCTCGATTTCGGTGTGGTCGTCCGGGGACGCGCTCGTCGGCGGCGCCCACCGGCTCGTCGGGGTCCCCGAGTCGGGGCCCGCGTACGGCCTCGCGTACGCGCTCTTCGGCGGGCTCGTCCTCGTGGTCTGCCTCTACGGCTTCCGGTTCATGCTGCTGGTCAACAAGGTGGCCGTGGTGGCGGCGTCGGCGATGTTCGTCCTCGGCGCCTTCGCCTTCGCGGGCGACTTCGACCCGGGGTACGCGGGTGCCTTCGCCTCGACCGACGACCCGCTGTTCTGGCCCTCGTTCGTCGGTGCCGCGCTGATCGTGCTCTCCAACCCGGTCTCCTTCGGCGCGTTCCTCGGCGACTGGTCCCGCTACATCCCCGCCGCGACCTCGCGCCGCCGGGTGATGGGCGCCGCGTTCCTCGCCCAGCTGGCCACGCTGCTGCCCTTCGTCTTCGGCCTGGCCACCGCGTCGGTCATCGCGGAGAAGGCCGCGCGGTACGTCGACCCGGCGGCGCCCAACTACGTCGGCGGCCTCCTCGCCGTCTCGCCCGGCTGGTACTTCCTGCCGCTCTGCCTGATCGCCCTGATCGGCGGCCTGTCCACCGGCACCACCGCGCTCTACGGCACGGGCCTGGACTTCTCCAGCGTCTTCCCGCGCTTCAGCCGGGTGCAGGCCACGCTGTTCATCGGGGTGCTGTCGATCGCGTTCATCTTCGCCGGCCGCTTCGCGCTGAACCTGACCCAGTCCATCTCCACGTTCGCCACGCTGATCATCACCTGCACCGCGCCCTGGATGGTCGTCATGATCCTCGGCTATGTCACCCGCCGCGGCTGGTACGACGCGGACGCCATCCAGGTCTTCAACCGGCGTCAGCGCGGCGGCCGTTACTGGTTCACGCACGGCTGGAACTGGCGCGCCATGGCCGCCTGGCTGCTCTCCGCCGCGCTGGGGCTGCTGTTCACCAATCTGCCCGGCCAGTTCGTCGGCCCGCTCGGCGGCCTCGCCGGCGGCGCGGACATCTCACTGCCCGTCGGCCTCGCGCTCGCCGCGGTGAGCTACCTCCTCCTGCTGGCCGTCTTCCCCGAACCGCGTGCGGTGTACGGGCCGGACGGGCCCCGGTTCGTCCGGGCGTCCGCGGCCGAGGTACCGCCGATCGTCGACGACCGTACGACCTACACTCTGCGGTCATGATCACCACCACGACCGCCTCCTCCGCCCGTCAACCCCCGCTCTTCGACACCATGTCGACCATGCGGGCCATGCGCCGCCTGAAGCCCGACCCCGTGCCGGACGAGCTGCTGGAGCGGCTCGTACAGGCCGCCGTCTGGGGACCCAGCGGGGGCAACATGCAGCGGTACGAGTACGTCGTCGTGACCGACCCCGAGGTCATGGCACGGCTGGCGCCGCTGTGGCAGCGGTGTGTGGACGCCTACCTGGCCACCACCGGTAAGCATGCGCCTGAGGGGATGGACGAGGCCGCGTACGGCCGCATGGTCGCGGCCATCGAGTACCAGCGCGACCACTTCGCCGAGACCCCTGCTCTGATCATCCCCTGTTACCGGATGCCCGAGCAGCAGCCGGACGAAGCGGGGCTGCGGGCTTCGGCGCAGGCGCTGGGCACGGACGCGGTACAGGAGCTGGCACGGACCCAGTCGCGCTTCACGGCGCTCGCGGAAGGCTCGTGCGTCTATCCGGGCGTGCAGAACCTGCTGCTCGCCGCCCGCGCGCTCGGCCTGGCCGCCAACATCACCATCTGGCACCTGATGCTGGAGCGGGAGTGGAAGCAGGCGCTCGGCATCCCCGAGGACATGCGCACCTTCGCGGCGATCCCCGTGGGGTGGCCGGCCGGCAACTTCGGTCCGGTGCGGCGGCGCCCCGTCTCCGAGGTCATCCACCGCAACGCCTGGTGACGTTCTGATGAGGGACCGAGGGACCGACTGCGCCCCGGCGGCGGGAGTGGGCTGATTCACTCCCCGTCGGGGCGCGGTCACTCGCCCCGCACGGACCGTTAGGTGTAACATACATATATATGAGTGAGGTCAAGGCATGGTGCTCCGCCATCCAGCACAGCTTCCGGGCGGGGCTGAAGATGGAACGCGTACTTTCGGATCCCTGGGCGATCGGCCGGGCCGTGCTCGCCGTCGTCGCCGCATCCGTCGTGGGATGGCTGCTCGACGACCCACTGGCCTGGGCCATGATGACGGTCGGGGCCTTCATCTGCGGCATCGGCACGCTCCTGGCGCCGGTCCGGCACCGGGCGGTGAACGCGCTCGCCCTCGGGGTCGGGTTCTCCCTCGCCACACTGGTCGGCGTGTACCTCCACCCGATGGGCTGGTGGTTCCTGCTCGTGCTCGCCGTGGCGTCCTACGTCGCCGGGCTGTGGCGCGCCCTGGGCGTGGCCCCCGGCATCCGGGCCTGCCTGGTCACGATCGGCCTCATGATCACCGCGGACCTCTCCCCCGGCACATCGGCCGGGCTGACCATGGTCCAGTGGATCGCGGTCGGTTCCGCCATGGTCTTCGTCGCCCAGCTGCTGCCCCCGTACGGCCGTCGCCACCCCGCGCAGCGCAAGGCGGTGGCCGCGCTGTACCGGAGCCTGGCGAGCACCGCGCGGGCCGCCGAGCCCGCCGAGTACCTCTCGTCCGCCCCCTTCACCGCGGCCCGCTCGGCCCTTGATCTGCTGCCGTCGTTCGCCCGCCCCGCCGCGGCCCCGCTCTACGGGCTGCTCGCGGAGGCCGAGGGCATCCGGCGGGCCCTGCACTTCCTGCCCCGGACGGCGCGCGTGCCGCGTACCGCGATCGCCGAGGCGCTCGACGCCGTCGCCGGTACGGTGCTGACCGCCCGGCGCCAGGACGCCGACGCCGAGGCCCTGCGTCTGCTCGACACCTGGCGCGGGCCCGAGGCCGACGCGCTGCTGCCCCGCCTCCGGGAGGCCGCGCGGCTGGCCGACCACTGGCTCCAGGCCCGCGGCCCCGAGGGCCTTGACCAGGTACTGGACGCCTTCCCCGCCGAGAACGCGCTGCGTTCCGGATGGCGCCGGCTGATGGCCGAGATGCGCCCGGGCGCTCCCCTTTTCCGGCACGCCATCCGCATCGCGGTCGGCACCGCGGCCGGTGAGGCGGCGGGCCGCGCGTTCGGCGACTTCTGGGGCCACGCCCTGCCCGACCACGGCTTCTGGGCCGCGCTCACCACGATGCTGGTGCTGTTCCCCGACTACGGGCACACCTTCGCCCGCGGCTGGAGCCGGCCGATCGGCTCGATCCTCGGCGGGATCGTGGCGTGGGTGGTGCTGCTGCCCGGCGGGTGGAGCGCCGACGGGCTGGTGATCGGCGCGGCGGTCCTCGCGGCCTGCGTCTTCCTCACGCTCCGCGTCGGCCAGCTCGTACTGAACTTCTTCATCACCGCCTGGATCGTCTTCCTCATCAGCCGGCTCGGCTCGGCGCCCGACCTGATCGAGTGGGGCCGCCCCGCCGACACCCTCGTGGGCGCGCTGCTCGGCCTGGTCGTCTTCGTGGTGATCCCGACGTACCACCACCACCGCACGCACGAGCTGCTGGCCGACTGGCTGCGGGTGCAGCGGCGGCTGCTGCCGATGCTGGTCACCGGGTACGCCGAGGCGGGCGCGGTGGATCCGGCCGGGATCGACGTGCTGCGCCGGCAGTCCCGGCAGGCCAGGGAGCGGCTGGACGGCGCGATCGGCAGCCTCGGCCACGAGCCCCGCAGCCACCGCGCCCGGTGGACCGCCGAGGAGCTGACCGGCATCCAGCGGTCGGTGTACGAGATCACCCAGTGCGCCGCGCTGCTCTACGACGGGCAGCCGGGCCGGCCGGCGGACGCCGTGCCGGAGACCGCCGAGTTCGCCGCGGTCCTCGATCACCACCTGGCGGAGCTGGCCGCCGTCGTCGCCGCGAAGGGCCGGCCGCACCCCGGCGTCCTGCGCGCCGCCTTCGACGCGACGGCCGCCCGCAGCGGGCTCGCCGACCTGGTCGACCGCACCGCGCCCGACGGCGTCGCGCACGCCCGTGGCCGGGCCCTCACGCTGTGCCTGCACACCGTGACGGCCGTCGAAGAGCTGGTCGCCCGCCTGGCCTCCGGCGCGGCGGCCGGTCCGGTGGCCGGTGAACGGGGGTCGGGAGCGGGCCAGTTGGGCTCCGTACGCAACCATCGCACTCAGATGTCGTATGCAACCACCGAATAACCACGTCGTACGCAACCACCGAACACAGCACAGGGAGCTGACCGACCGATGACCACGAACACCGAGCACGCCCAGCGGCTCACCCAGCGCATCGAGGCAGCCGTCGCCGCCCCGGCCACCGACGACGCCTTCGACGTCGAGGCCGCCTTCGCCGAGGTGCTGGCAGGCATCGGCATGAGCCCGGAGGACACCGGGGGCAAGGTCACCTTCCTCGGCGCCGACCCGGTCGTACCGAGCACCCTGCGGCTGGGCGGGGCCGCCGCCATCGCGCTCGCGGCCAAGTCCGCTGCGGTCGCCAAGCTGTGGCGGCTGCGCGGCGGCGACGGGCAGGACATCACCGTGGACCTGCGGAGCGCGCCGCACCGGCTGTGCCCGTTCTACGACCGCCGCTGGGAGCTGCTGAACGGCTACCCGCCGGCCTCCTCCACCAACGTCAACCAGGCGCTCGGCTTCTCCTTCTACCCGACCGCCGACGGCCGCTGGGTGATGCCGCTCAATCCCTACCCCGGCATCAAGAACGCCGCCATGAAGCTGCTCGGGACGCCGGACGACCCCGCCGCCGTGGCCGCGGCGATCGCCGGCTGGAACGCCGATGACCTGGAGAAGGCCGCTGTCGAGGCCGGCGTCGTGCTGCCCGTGCTGCGCTCCCCGCTGGAGATGCTGGACGAGCCCCAGTACCGCGACCACCTCGCGCACATGCCGCTGGTCCAGATCGAGAAGATCGGCGACAGCCCGGCCGAACCCCTGCCCACCGAGGGCGACCAGCCCCTCTCGGGCATCCGGGCCCTGGGCATGGGCCATGTGATCGCCGGCGCGGGAGCGGGCCGGTCGCTGGCCCTGCACGGCGCCGACGTACTGAACATCTGGCGCCCCAACGAGCACGAGCACGACACCACCTACACCACGGCCAACATCGGCGTCCGCTCCACCACCCTCGATCCGCGCTCCGCCGAGGGCGCGGCCCGCATTCGCGCACTGCTGACCGGCACCGATGTCTTCTACGCCAACCGCCGCCCCGGCTACCTCGACAGCATCGGGCTGAGCCCGGAGCAGGCCGCCGAGGCGCGCCCCGGCATCATCCACGCGACGGCCACCCTCAACGGCCCCACCGGGCCGTGGGCCGACCGGGTCGGCTTCGACCAGACCGCCGGCAGCCTGGTCGGCATGATGAACCTCGAAGGCGACGGCGAGCGGCCCGGCCTGCCGCCGATCCTCGTGGTCAACGACTACATCGTCTCCTGGCTGATGGCAGCCGGCGTCAGCGAGGCGCTGGCCCGCCGGGCGCGCGAGGGCGGCAGCTACCGCGTGCACGTCTCACTGACCCGTGCCGCGCTGTGGATCCTCAGCCTCGGCGTCTTCGACAAGGCGTACGCGGCCGGGATCGCCGGTACCGGCGTGGAGCACGCCTACCTCGACCCCGAGACCTTCACGGACGAGACCCCGCTCGGTACGTACCAGGGCGTCACCGACCAGGTACGGATGTCCGGCACCCCCGGCCGCTACCCGTTCACCCTCGTCCCCCGCGGCTCTTCGCGGCCGGAGTGGCTGGGGGCCTGAGCTACGGCCGGGGTTGAGGGTCGCTGCCGGCGCCGTACGGGGCACCGGGTGGGCAACGTCCTTGGCAAGAACCGGCCCCAGCCGGAACGCACCGTGCTTCGCTCGCCTCCTCAACGATGAGCGGGACCGGGCCGCCCGCCGAGCTGACGGGCGGCCCGCCCCGGACGTTGCGAGGTGTGGGGTGGAGTGATGGGCGCATGGATCTGACCAGCGGCTCGCTCGAATACACGGTGGTGGTGGCCGCCGTGCTCTGTGTGGTGCTCACGGTGTGGGGCTGGCCCCGGCTGGCCGGGCGCGGGCTGCTGCCCGTGCTGGGCCGGCTCGCGTCCATCGCCGTCACCCAGCTCGCGCTCGTCTGCGCGCTGGCCCTGGCCGTCAACTCGGCCTTCGAGTTCTACGGTTCGTGGAACGAACTGCTCGGACGCAACGAGCAGGCACCGGTGTCCGTCACCCACCAGACCGGCCCGGACGGCAACCGGGAGACGGTCGCCGGGGCGCGGCGCGGGCTGGTGCAGGCGGCCGGGCCCCAGGGGCTGGACCGGGTGGACGGACTGCCCGCGGGCCCGCCGGACAAGGCCGGCAAGGTGGAATCCGTACGGATCATGGGGCGCCGTACCAGGGTGGTGAATCCGGCCTTCGTCTATCTGCCGCCGCAGTACTTCCAGCGCCAGTTCCGCCGCCAGCGCTTCCCCGTGATCGTCGCGATCAGCGGCTATCCGGGCGGCATCACCAACCTCGCGCGGTACCTCCGCGTGCCGCAGACCGCCGGGCGGCTGATCGCCCGGCACGCGATGCAGCCGACCGTCGTGGTGATGATCCGGCCGACCATCGCACCGCCGCGGGACACCGAGTGCGTGGACGTGCCCGGCGGGCCGCAGGCCGAGACGTTCTTCACCAAGGACCTGCCGGACGCACTGAAGTCGGTCTACCGCGTCGGCCACGACCCCAGCGCCTGGGGAGCACTCGGGTACTCCTCCGGCGGCACCTGTGCCCTCCAACTCGCCCTGCGCAATCCCGGTGTCTACACCTCGGCCGTCGCGATGTCCGCCGACTACCGGGTCACGGACGACCTGACCACCGGCAGCCTCTTCGGCTCCGGGCCGCGGGCCGCACAGCGCCGGCGCGAGCACGACCTGCTCTGGCGGCTGAAGCATCTCCCGACGCCGCGGGTCTCCGTGCTGGTGGCCAGCAGCCGGCAGGGCGAGCCGGATTACGCCGACACGATGCGCTTCGTGCGCGCGGCGAGGCCGCCGATGACCGTCGACTCGATCATCCTGCCCCGGGGCAGCCACCACTTCACGACCTGGCGACGGGAGATCACGCCCGCGATGGAGTGGATGGGCTCCATGCTGACCTTCCCGCAGGACGTGGCGCCCCGGCCGCGGCGGAGCGCGCGGACCTCGCCGTGACCCCTTGACAACAGCATTGGTCTGAACCATTTTTAGCGCAGACACGGTGGCCGCCGTCTCGTACGTGCCCTTGGGTTCCCCTCTTCCGCACCGGAGACAGCCATGCCCCGTACCGCAGATGTCAGACCCGGCCGGCACAGACGCCGGCTCACGGCCCTCCTCGCCACCGCCGCGGCCTTCGTGTGCGCGGCGAGCGGCGCCCCGTCGGTCGCCGCCCCGCAGGCCGACGTCAACGTCGCCAAGAACCCCGGCTACGAGTCCGGCCTGTCCAACTGGACCTGCGCGAACGGCAGTGGCACGACCGTCACGAGCCCCGTGCACAGCGGTACGGGCGCTCTGAAGGCCACCCCGGCCGGCTCCGACCACGCCCAGTGCTCGCAGACCGTCGCGGTCAAGCCCGGCTCGACGTACCGACTCAGCGCGTACGTCCAGGGCTCGTACGTGTACCTCGGCGCGTCCGGCACCGGGACCACCGACGTCTCCACCTGGACCCCCGGCGGCTCGGGCTGGCAGCAGCTCAGCACCAGTTTCACCACCGGGCCCGCCACCACCTCCGTGACCGTCTACACGCACGGCTGGTACGGGCAGCCCGCCTACTTCGCCGACGACCTCAGCGTGTTCGGGCCCGACGGCGGAGGCGGCACCGATCCCATACCGGGCGTGCCGGCGGCCCCGACCGGTCTCGCCGTCGGCTCCGTGACGCCGTCCTCCGTCGCCCTCTCCTGGAACGCGGCCAAGGACGCCACCGGATACACCGTCTACCGCGACGGCGCCAAGGCGCAGTCCGTCAGCGGTACTTCCGCGACCGTGACCGGCCTGAGCCCGTCCACCGCCTACCGCTTCCAGGTCGCGGCGACCAACGCGGCCGGCGAGTCCGCCAGGTCGGCCGAGGTCACCGGCACCACGGCCGCCGACGGCGGGCCCGGCGGCAATCCGGCGGTGCCCAAGCACGCGGTCACGGGCTACTGGCAGAACTTCAACAACGGCGCGACCGTCCAGAAGATCAGCGACGTGCCGGGCCAGTACGACATCATCGCGGTCTCCTTCGCCGACGCCACGAGCACGCCCGGCGCGGTCGCCTTCCACCTCGACACCGCGGGCCTGAACGGCTACACCGTCGACCAGTTCAAGGCCGACATCAAGGCCAAGCAGGCGGCCGGCAAGTCGGTGGTCATCTCGATAGGCGGCGAGAAGGGCACGATCTCCGTCAGGGACGCGGCCGCGGCGGCGAACTTCGCCAACAGCGTGTACGCGCTGATGCAGGAGTACGGCTTCAACGGCGTCGACATCGACCTGGAGAACGGCCTCGACCCCACCTACATGACGCAGGCGCTGCGCTCGCTGTCGCAGAAGGCGGGCGGCAAGCTGGTCCTCACGATGGCCCCGCAGACCATCGACATGCAGTCGACGTCGGGCGGGTATTTCAAGACGGCGCTGAACGTCAAGGACATCCTGACCGTCGTCAACATGCAGTACTACAACAGCGGTTCGATGCTCGGCTGCGACGGCAAGGTCTACTCCCAGGGGACGGTGGACTTCCTGACCGCGCTGGCCTGCATCCAGCTCGAAGGCGGTCTCGACCCCTCCCAGGTCGGGATCGGCGTGCCCGCCTCCACACGCGGCGCGGGCAGCGGGTATGTCGCACCGAGCGTGGTCAACGCCGCCCTGGACTGCCTCACAAAGGGCACCGGCTGCGGCACCTTCAAGCCCGCGAAGACCTACCCCGGGCTGCGCGGCGCGATGACCTGGTCGACGAACTGGGACGCCACCGCGGGCAACGCCTGGTCCAACGCAGTCGGCCCGCACGTCCACGCGCTGCCGTAGCGACGGCCCGCACGGCGGTGTTCACCTGGCCGTGATCCAGAGATCACCTGCTGTTCGCCCGGGCGACACGCACCTCGTACGAAAGATCGGCGAGCATTCATGTCCAGTTCGTTGTGTCGAGGTGAGTGTGGCGCCGTGTGGGTGCCGTGCGGGTGCCGTGAGGGGAACAAGAGTGCAAAGCCAACGTCGGGTCCGTATGAGGCGTACGAGCCGATGGAGCACTCTGCTCACCGCGACCTGCGCGGGCGCCGCGCTGCTCGCCGGGTGCGGGGCGCAGGCCACCGGCCCGGCGGACGGCAGCCGCCGGTCCGCGGAGCCGGTGCCCGCCGGGATCGACTGTGCCGGTCAGGGCAGGGCGCGCGGCTCCGGCTCGACGGCGCAGCAGAGCGCCATGGAGCACTGGATCGACGCGTACCAACGGGCCTGCCCGGGCGCGCGGATCGCCTACAACCCACTGGGGTCGGGCGCCGGTGTCGCGCAGTTCCAGCGGGGGGCGACCGCGTTCGGCGCCACCGACGGGGTGCTGAGCAAGCAGGAGATCGAGTGGTCGCGAGAGGTCTGCCGGGGCGGCCGGGCCATCCATCTGCCGATGGCCGGCGGCCCCGTCGCCATCGGTTTCCAGCTGCCGGGCGTGGACCATCTGGTACTGGACGCGCCGACCCTGGCGAAGATCTTCGACTCCCGCATCACCACCTGGGACGCACCGGCCATCCGGAAGCTGAACCCCGGCACGAAGCTGCCGTCCCTGCCCATCCGGCCGATGCACCGCTCGGACGACTCGGGCACGACCCAGAACTTCCAGGAGTACCTGGCCGGTGCCGCGCCCGAGGACTGGCCGCACTCGGCCGGGAAGGCGTGGCAGGGCAAGGGCGGCGGCGCCGCCACCGGGTCCTCCCGCGTCGCGGCGGAGGTGGCCTCCTCGCCCGGGACCATCGGCTACTTCGAGCTGTCCTTCGCCGTCTCCCACAAGATCACTACGGTCAGCATCGACACCGGTGCCGGCGAGCCGGTGGCGCCCACGACGGAGACCGCCTCGGCCGGCATCGGCGCCGCCGAGATCGTGGGTGAGGGCAAGGACAAGACGCTCGCGTTCGACTACGCCGCGCCGAAGCCCGGTGCGTACCCGATCGTCCTGATGACGTACGAGCTCGTCTGCGACAAGGGAAATCAGGCCGCTTCCCTGCCGGTCCTCAAGTCGTTCCTGACCTACACCGCGGGCCCCGAGGGTCAGAAGCGGCTCCCGGCACTGCACTACGCACCGCTCCCCGACCCCGTCGCGACGGAGGTCCGCCGGGCGGTCCGCTCGCTGAACTGACCAGGGGCGGCCCCGGCGGGACCGCCCCTGGCAGTACGGGCAATGGATCAGAAGCCGCAGTACACGCTGGAGCCGTAGTCGCTCAGCAGGTCGTCGCGGACCCAGCCGTAGGTGCCCGTGCTGTCGTTTCTGAGGTACGTCCAGGTGTAGTCGCCGGCCACCGTGTAGCAGTGGTAGTCGAGCCGGTGGCCGGAGTAGGCGATGCCGTTGCTCGCACAGCCGGTGCTGGAGCCGCTGCGCTCGTTGGCACCGCTCGCCGTGGCGTTCCAGGCGCCTCCGTCCTTGTCGGCGGCGGTCTTGCCGCAGGACGCTGCGGCCACCGCCGGAGTGGAGAGGGTGAACGGGAGGCACACGGCCACCGCCGCGATGGCGGGCAGAACGGCTGCGAGTCGACGCTTCATAAGATCCCCCACATGCGATTTTTTGTTGGCACCGCCCCTGCTTGCCGAGTGGCTTGAGGCAAGAGCAGTGACCACTGCATCGCCTGGGATGCACGTGGCGTTAGTACGATCCTGTTCTGAACATGGCGAAGAAAGCATTCCGCCCCGGAGTGACCGATTTCGGGTGCCCGAGAGGCCGAAAAGGCGCTACGGGCGCACAAATTGGCACATGACGTGAGGAGAGGCGCGTTGAGCGCTCGCATACTGGTCGCCGAGGACGACGTGAAACAGGCCCGCCTGATCCGGCTCTACCTGGAGCGGGAGGGGAACGAGGTCCAGGTCGTCGGCGACGGCCGCTCGGCCGTGGACCGGGCACGGTCCGCCCGGCCCGACCTCATCGTGCTCGACGTGATGATGCCGAACGTCGACGGACTCGATGTGTGCCGCATCCTGCGCGCCGAGTCCCAGGTGCCGATCCTGCTGCTCACCGCGCGCACCACGGAGGAGGACATGCTCCTGGGGCTGGACCTCGGGGCCGACGACTACCTGACCAAGCCGTACAGCCCGCGGGAACTGACCGCCCGGGTCCGGGCGTTGTTACGGCGGGCGAAGGCGGCGGGGCGTACGGAGCCCACCGTCCTCACGGTCGGGGACCTGGAGATCGACACCGCGCGCTTCGAGGTGCGGGTGGCCGGCGAGCCGGTGGTGCTGACCGGCAAGGAGTTCGCCATTCTGACCGTCCTCGCGGGCGAGCCCGGCCGGGCGTTCACGCGGGCCCAGATCATCGACCGGGTCTTCGGATTCGATCAGAACGTCCTGGAGCGCACGGTCGACGCGCATGTGATGAACCTGCGACGGAAGCTGGAGAAGGCGGGCGGCCCCGACGGCCCGCGGTATGTGGAGACGGTGTACGGACGGGGTTACCGGCTGGCCGCGGGTCAGGGTGAGGAGCGGTGAGCTTCCGGGTGCGGGCGCTCGCCCTGCTGATGCTCGTCGCGATGGCCGCCACGGCGGCGACCGCCTGGCTGACGTGGCGTCAGGCGACGCGGCAGGCCGCCGATTCCGTCACCGCCGGGCGGCAGGTGGTGTCCCGCATCACCGGCGAGCTGTACGCCTACGGTTTCGCGCACGGCACCTGGGAAGGCATCTCGCCCACGGTGAGCCGGCTGGCGAAGGACACCGGCCAGCGCGTCTGGGTCGCCACGGAGGCCGACGAGCTGCTCGCCGACTCCGACGCCCTCACCGGCCGCGAGCCGCGCGCGGTGAGCCGGCAGCCCCCGGTCCTGGTCGACCCGCGCCCCACGCTGCGGCTGCCGACGGACCAGGTACCGCTGGCCTCGGTCAAGCGCACGGTCACGGCGATCGGCGAATACCGGGCGGCCGCGGCGTATGCGGCGTGCCTGACCCGGGCCGGGGCCACGGTCACGGCCCGGCCGAACAGCATCGGCGTGCCCCGCGTGAGTACGAACGGCAGGGCGCCCGCGCAGTGCGAGGAGCCGGCGGCGGCGTCCGACCCGAAGGCGGCCCAGGACCACGCGGCGGTCCAGAAGTGCGAGGGCGAGCGGCGGTTCGCCACCTGCCTGCAGCGCGCCTTCGACGAGCGGATCGGTACGGCCGCGCCGCCTCGGCTGCAGGTCCGCATCGGGGTGCGCGACGAATCCCCGCCCACCCTGGCCGCCGCGCCGACCGTGGCCGTCGCCGTCGGGGTCGCCCTCGCGGCCATCCTCGGCGCGCTGCTGCTGAGCCGGGCCGTACTGCGCCCGATCCGCGCCCTGACCGTGGCCGCCCGGGGTCTGGGGGACGGCGAGCTGGGCCGGCGGGTGCCGGTCTCCGGGCGGGACGAGATCGCCGAACTGGGCCGTGCCTTCAACCGGATGGCCGATTCCCTCCAGGCCGGCGAGGAACGCCAGCGCCGCCTCACCGGTGACATCGCGCACGAACTGCGCACTCCCCTGGCCAACTTGCGCGGCTACCTCGAAGCATTGCAGGACGGGGTCGTGGAGCCCACGCCCGAACTCCTCGCGTCCCTCCACGAAGAGGCGATGCTGCAACAGCGGATCGTGGACGACCTGCAGGTCCTGGCGCTGGCCGAGGCCGGGGCGCTCACCTACCACCGCGCCGACGTCGACCTGCGCGACCTGCTGGAGACCTGCCGCACCGCCCACCGGGCCCAGGCCGAGAGCGCGGGTGTCGCGCTGGAACTGGCGGCGCCGCAGCGGGCGTACGCGGTCGCCGACGCCGACCGGCTGCGCCAGGTCATCGGCAATCTGATCGGCAACGCGATACGGGCGACGCCGCCCGGCGGCACGGTCACGCTGGCGCTGGCCTCCCGCGCCGACCACGCGGTCCTCCAGGTCCGCGACACCGGCACGGGCATACCGGCCGAGGACCTGCCGCACCTCTTCGACCGCTTCTGGCGCGCGGACGCGGCCCGGGGCCGCGCCACCGGCGGCAGCGGCCTGGGCCTGTCCATCGCCCGGCAGATCGTGAGCGATCACCAGGGGACGATCGGGGTGGAGAGCACGGTGGCGGTGGGGACGGTGTTCACGGTGGCGCTGCCCGCGGGGCCGGGTCCCACCGGGTGACGCCTCAGCCGGCGAGCGCCTCGGTCGGGGAGAGCCGTCCGGCCCGTACCGCCGGGTAGAGGCCCGCTGTCGCGCCGATCAGCAGCGTGACGGCGATGCCGGCGCCGGCGGCCCACACCGGTACCTCGGTCGGCCAGTCCCGCACGTATGCGTACGCGGCAGTGATCGCCGTACCGAGTATTGTCCCGCCGAGGCCGCCCAGTGCGGACAGCAGCAGCGACTCGGCGACGAACTGGCCCCGGATCTGGCCGCTGGTGGCGCCCAGCGCGCGGCGCAGGCCGATTTCCGGGCGGCGTTCGAGCACCGAGATGACCATGGTGTTGCCCACCCCGACGCCGCCCACCAGCAGCGCGACCCCGCCGAGGCCGAGCAGCAGCCCGGTCAGCGCGGACTCGGTGGCCTCCCGGGCGGCCAGCGCGTCCGAGGGCCGGGAGACCAGCACCTCGTTCGGCTTCGCCGGGTTGGCGGTGGCCGCGAGCACGTCCCGTACCGCCGTCACCCGCTCGTTCCGGGCGCGTACGTAAATGGTCGACGGGTGGCCGTCGAAGCGCAGATACGTCCGCGCCGCCTGCCGGCCGACCAGCGCCGAACTGTCGATCTCCGGGGCGAGCGGCGCCGGTTCCAACACGCCGACCAGCGAGAACCACTTGCCGCCCAGCCACAGGCGCATGCCCGGGGTGTACGCGTCCAGCCGCCGGGCCGCCTCCGCGCCGAGTACCACCGCCGGGTACTCCTCGGTCGCCGAAGCGAGCCACCGGCCGGTACGGATCTTGCCGCCGATCGCCGGCAGCAGCCGCGGCTCGGCCGCCGCCACCTGGACGCTGCTGGTCCGCCCCACGGGTATGTGCGCGTTGCGGTAGACCGCGGCGCCGTCGATCACACCGACCGACGCCACCTGCTGCACCGGACCGATCCGCCGGATCATGGGCACCGCCTCCTCGGGAAGGCGGGTCTTCCGGCCGTCGGGGGTCTGACCGGGGGCGACGCGCAGCATGTTGGTACCCAACGCGTCGAGCCTGCGGTCGACCTCGGCCCGGCTGGAGCTGGAGATGCCGACGACGGCGACCATCGCGGCGACCCCGATCGCGATCCCCAGCGCGGACAGGAACACCCGCAGCGGGCGGGTGCGCAGCCCGGTCCCGCCGAGCCGGACGATGTCGGCGGGGCTCAGCCGGGCGGGACGCAGCGAGGTGGTGCGCTCGCGGCTTCGTTGGGGCTTCCGGTGGCTCAACGCTCCTCCCCGGAGCCGGAGTTGGTACGGCCGGGGGCGGCGGGGCCGTACCCGGTTCCGCCGCTGTCGGCGACGATCCGGCCGTCGCGCATCTCCACCCTCCGGTCGAAGACCGTGGCCATTTCGCGGTCGTGGGTGATGACCACCACCGTGGTGCCGGCCGTGTGCAGATCGCGCAGCAGCTCCAGTACCGCGGCGCCGGAGGCCGAGTCGAGGTTGCCGGTGGGCTCGTCGGCGAGCAGCAGGGCCGGCTCGCCGATGACGGCACGGGCGACCGCTGCCCGCTGCCGCTCGCCGCCGGATAGCTGGTGCGGCAGGTGGTCGATCCGGTGGTCGAGGCCCACCCGGGTCAGCGCGACCGCCGCCCTGCGCCGGCGTTCCCGCAGCGGCACGCCCGCGTACAGCAGCCCGTCGGCGACGGTGTCCAGTACCGGTACCCCCACGGCCAGGTGGAACTGCTGGAAGACGAAGCCGATGCGCTGCGCGCGCAGTGCGGAGACCTCGCGGTCGGACAGCTCGGCGATCGGGTGGCCGTCGACGGCGACCCGGCCGCTGGACGGGCGGTCCAGGGTGCCCATCAGGTGGAGCAGGGTCGACTTCCCGGACCCGGAGTGGCCGACGACGCAGACCAGTTCGCCGTACGCGATGGCCAGGTCGACCCGGTCGACCGCGGTGACGTGGCCGGGGTAGGTCTTCGTCACGCCATCGAACTCGACGACGTGTGCGCCCGGCGTGGACTCCGATGGCGGGTGGGCATGCTGGGTGTCGGTCGCTGAGGTCACTTCGGGATTCTCACTTTCATGCCCTCGTGGACCTGGGGCCCGCTCACCTCGACCCGGCCGTTGGCGAACAGCCCGGTCTTTACCGGTACGAACCGGTCGGCCCCGCCACCGCCACTCCCTTCGGCCAACTCCACACCGTGGCCGCCCTCGGCCAGGGCGACGAGGGCGGCGACCGGAACGGTCAGCACGCCCTTGCGCTGCTCGACCACATAACGAACGGTGACCGGGCCGCTCTCCATCCTGCCCAGCGCGTCCTGGTCGTCGAAGGTGATCACCACGGACACCGTGGCCGCCTTCGACCCCGCGTCGCCACCGCCGTCCTCGCCGCCCCCGCCGTCGGCGCCCCCCTCACCCCCGGCGCCGGAGGCGGACGCGTCCTTGCCCACGCTCGCGACCTTGCCCTGCACGGAACGCCCGTCCGGGAGCTCCACGGTGACCTCGCTGCCCCGTCGCGCCCAGTCCGTGTCGGCGGCGGGCGCGGCCACGGTGACCATACGGGAGGTACGGGTGTAGCTCACCGGGCTGCCGGCGGCCTCGGCCCCGACGCGCACGCTGGTGCCCGCGATCCGTACCGGCCCTGACGCGTAGACGATGTCACCGGCGCCGACCTTGCCGGTCTGCGGCAGGCCGAGGTCTTTCTGCCAGCGCTTGACCGCGTCGGCGGTCAGTGTGGTGTACGTGTCGTCCACGGTGAAGCCCGAGTAGCCGAGGGCCTGGAGGTTGGTCTCGAACTGCTTGACGTCCATGCCGCGCAGGGGCGTCGGCTGAGCGGACGGGGCGGGCTGCTGACTCGGCGGGGTGCCCCCGTCGATGTCATCGGCTCCGTCGGTGCCCTTGATCCCACCGATGCCCTTGGTCCCACCGATCCCCTTGGCTTCATCGGTGTCCTCGCTCCCCGCACCGCTCCCTGCGGTACCCGCTTCCGGCGGCTCCACCATGCCCAGATCGCGGTACATGGGCAGGCTGCCGTACAGCAGCACCACCGGACGGTCGTCGACGCGCAGCACGGTCCCGCCGCGCCGGATCGTCCGGTCCGTCTCGGGCAGCCAGGTCACCGTCCCCTTCGCCTTGACCGGGAACGGGACCTCGGGTCCGTGGCCGAGCCGGCCGTCGATCTCGGTCTGGTCGGTCAGCGTGCCACGGGTGACCCGTACCGCCTGGCTGCTCCTGCTCTGCCCCGATTGATCGGCGTCCGCGCCGCCTCCGCCCAGCCCGAGGGCGCCGACCGTACTGACCCCGGCGACCAGGAGAATCCCGGTCCCCACGAGTACGGGGCCGCGCCTGCGCCGCCCGGCTCTCCGGCCGTCGGCGCGGCTCTCCGATTCCCGTCCCGTGTCCATGATTTCCCGCCCCCGCCCCGTTCCTGTCAGCCCTTGGGCGTGGGCGCGTTGTCCGGGATGCCGATGATCGAGGCGCACTTGCGCGCGGCCCGCTTCGCACCCGCCGACGTCGAATCCCACTGGACGTCCCGGAAGTGGCCGTCCTCACCGGTGTCGGGGAAGTCGGCAGCGCCGTGCTCCTGCATGCACTTCGCGTACTCCCGGTTCTTCCCGATCTCCTCCTTGGAGAGCTCGGGCTGCTGCTCCTGCTGGACGCTGTCGGGGACGGGCAGGCTGAGGTCCGCGCACTTCTCCTGCGCTTGCAGGGCCTTCTGGTCGCGCTTCCACTTGGCGTTGTCGCCGAAGTCGACCCGGCCCTTGGCGTCCGGGTCCGGCACGTCGAGTCCCGCGTCACGCAGGCACTTGACCCACTTGCGCTGCCCCTCGACGTACTCGGCCAGCTCACTGGCGCCGCTCTTGGACGCACTGGCGCCGGTCTTGCCGTTCCCGGCGGACGCGATGTCGTCCCCGCCGTCGTCGCTCCCGCAGCCGGTCACCGTCAGCGCCACCACCGACACCGCCCCGACCAGCAGCCGTCCCCCGAACCACCGACGCGAACCCATCCCCGCACTCCTCATCCCTCGGCCACCGCCCGGCCCACCGAGGCCGGACGCGCCGAATGTAGAGCCGCACCGATGAAGAACCTATGAAGAAGCCATCAAGAACTTCTCCGCACGGATCGAGGAGGGGTCCGCACGGACCGAGGAGAAGGGAGGTAGGCCGGTTCTCGGACGCCGGGTCAGCAGCCGGTCCGGGTCGGGGTGAACCGCATCCGGTCGTGTTCGTCCTTGCCGAGCGCGGTGGTGTAGGTGGCGTGCGTAACGCGGTACCAGACGTCGTCCTTGCCGCGCCGGCCGTTGACGTCGTCGAGCTTCACGCACCACCGCTCCGGCCGGACGACCCGCCGGTACGTCTCCGTGCCCTGCCGGACCTTCCGGCACTTGTCGTACCGCTCGGTGGTGTACCACGTCTTCTTCGTGCGGCCGCTGCGCTTGGTGTGCTTGACCCGCTTCGTGGCGAGCGTGCACTTCTTCACCTTGTGCGGCCGGGTGGCCTTGACCGTCTTCTTGGTGACGTGGCGGACGCCGGCCCGGAGCCCGGTGACGCCGTCCGAGTGCGGCCGCGCGTCCTGGGCGCTCTTGCCCGTACCGTGACTGCCGCCGTCGCTCCCCCGGTGGCCGTCCGCTCCGGCTCCGCAGGCGCCGAGCGCCGCCACGAGAAGTGCCGTCAGCCCGGCCTGTATCAGTCGCTGCTTGGTGCGCATGTCTCCCCCTGCGGTCCTGCGGTCTGCGGTCGCTCCGGCAGCGGTCAGCGTAGCTGATCTTCACCATGCGCATGGCGAACCGCGGTGAACACTCTTGAACTATGCTGAAGAGATGTCCTCCGGCGAAGAGCTCGATCACGCGGCCGTCGAACTGCGCAACAGCCTGATGCGCATGGCGCGCCGCCTACGGGCGCAGCGCCCGCCCGGTGAGCTGACGCTCGGCACGATGGCCGTACTGGGGCGGCTGGAGCGCGACGGGCCGGCGACCGCGAGCGAGCTGGCCGCGGCGGAGCGCGTCACCCCGCAGTCGATGGCGCGCCCGGTGACCCGGCTCGTGGATCTGGGCCTGGTCGACCGCCGCCCGGACCCGGCCGACGGACGACAGACGCTGCTGCACGCCACGGACAGCGGCCGGGAGTTGATCCGGGTCGATCGCGCGCGCAAGGACGTCTGGCTGGCCCGCGCAATGGCGGCCCACCTCAACGACGTGGAGCGCGATCTGCTGCTGCTCACCACCCGGCTGCTGGACCGGCTGGCCGCCGCCCCCGAGGACGGGGAGCCGGGGCCCTCGGGCTGAGGGTGCGGTCCTCCCCCGTACTCCTCTCCCGCGCCACCAGAATGGACCGCCCCCGTGTCCCCCTCCCCCTCCTCCCCTGATTCCGCTCGCGCTTCCGGCGCCGAAATACCCAGCAAGGCTGAAGACCAGGGCGGCGCCGTCCCGACCGAGAAACGGCCCCAGCTGCCGCAGCGCATGGTCGGCCCCATCGCCTTCGGCACGATCCTGCAGCCGCTGAACTCCTCGATGATCGCGGTCGCCCTGGTCGGCATCCAGGCGCACTTCGGAGCCGGACCCGCGACCGCCTGGCTGGTCTCCGGCCTCTACCTCGCCACCGCCGTGGCCGCCCCGGCCGCCGGCCGGCTGGCCGACACGCTCGGCCCGCGCAAGGTGTCGCTCGCGGGGCTGGCCCTGGTCGCCCTGGCCTCGCTCGCCGCCCCCTTCGCCCCCTCCGTCGGCGTACTGGTCGCCTGCCGCGTCGTCATCGGCATCGGCACCGCCGCGCAGTACCCCTGCGGGCTCGCCATGGTCCGCCGCGCCGCCGACCGGATGCGGGCCGACTCGCACAACGCGCTGGCGGCGCTCACGGTCTGCTCGCAGGTCATGGTCGCGCTCGGCCCGACCCTGGGCGGCGTGCTGGTCGGCGGCTTCGGCTGGTCCGGCATCTTCTGGGCCAACGTGCCGCTGACGGTGATCGGCGCGGCCGCCATCCTGCTGTGGGCCCCCGCCGACCCCGTACGCAAGAACAGTGCGCTGCGCCGGACCGTCGTGGAGCTGGACCTCCCCGGGATGCTGCTGTTCGTGGCGGCCATGGGCCTGCTCATGTACTGGCTGCTGTCGCTCGCGGAGACGCCGTACTGGTGGGCGCTGGGCGGAGCGGTGGCCGCCGGGCTGTGCACGGTGTGGCGCTCGCTCCGGGCCCCGGTGCCGTTCCTGGACCTGCGGCTGCTCTCGAACCGCGCACTGTCCTTCACGTACGTACGGACCATCGCCACGTACACCGCGTACTACGGCATCTTCTACGGGCTGCCGCAGTGGCTGGAGGAGTCCCGGGACCTGGGCGCCTCCGGGGCCGGGCTGGTGATGCTGCCGCTGGCTCTGATGGGCATCGTCTCCACGCTCACCGCCACCCGGGTGCAGAAGACCCGCGGGCCCGGCCCGCTGCTCCTGATCGGTTCGGTGGTGCTCGCGGCGGGCGGGCTGCTGCTGACGCTGCCCAACCACTCCTCCCCCGTATGGCTGCTGGTCCTGCTGTGCCTGGTGCTCGGCATCCCGAACGGCTACAACTCGATGGCCAACCAGAACGCCGTCTACCAGGCCGCGCCGGCCGCCCAGGCGGGCGCGGCGGGCGGGCTGTACCGCACCGCGCAGTACGTCGGCGCCAACCTCGCCTCCGCGATGCTCGCCCTGCTCATCGGCAGCCACTCCACCGACGGCGGCCTCCACCGCACCGGTCTCGCCATCGCCGCGATCAGCGGCTGTCTCGCGCTCGCCGCAGTGGGCGGGCTGCGCCGCGGGCGGCCAGGGCTCAGGCCAGCGCGAGGCGCATGATCGTCAGGTCCAGCCACCGGCCGTACTTGATGCCGACCTCGCGCACGGTGCCGACGTCCTGGAAGCCGAACCGTTCGTGCAGGCGGATCGAGGCGGCGTTGCCCGACTCGATGTCGGCGATCATGACGTGGTAGCCGGCCGCCCGCGCGGAGGTGATGAGGGTGGCCAGGAGCGCGGAGCCGACGCCCAGTCCGTGCCGGTCGGTACGGACGTAGACGGAGTTCTCCGCCGAGTGCCGGAAGCCCTCCAGCTTCCGCCAGGGTTCGTAGACCGCGAAGCCGACGACCTCGCCCGCGTGCTCGGCCACGAACGCCGCGCCCTTGTCCAGGAACGCGGCGAGCCAGGCGGCGCCCTCGGCGGGCGTCTGGAGCGTCTCCGTCCACAATGCGGTCGAGTTCTCGATCGCATCGTTGCGAATGGCGAGAATGGCGTCCAGGTCACCGGACCGCGCCGGACGCACCGCCGCCGCTTCCGCCACTGCGACCGCCGCTCCCTGCTCCTTCTCATATATTGGATGCATGTCCCATATAATAGATCCTCTGGTGACCCGGATCGGGGCACGGGTACGTGCCGAACGGGAACGGCGCCGGTGGACCTTGGCGCAGCTGGCCGATGCCTCCGGCGTCTCACGCGCCATGGTCCATCGGATCGAGCGCGGCGAGAGCAGCCCGACCGCCGTCGTCCTCGGCAAGCTGTCCGGCGCCTTCCGCATCAGCGTCTCGTCGCTGCTCGCGATGGCGGAGGACGCCACGGACGGCACGGACGGCGGGAACGCCACGGGCGGTGGGGACAGCAAGCACGGCGGCGCCGTGGACGCGGCGGAGTGGCGCGACCCGGCCACCGGGTACCGCCGCCGCCAGCTCTCCTCTCCGCGGTTCCCCGCGGAGCTCGCCGAGATCCGGCTGCCCGCCGGCGCGCACGTACCGTATCCGGCCGCGGCGTTCGCCTTCGTACAGCAGATCGTCTGGGTACTGGACGGCCGGCTCACCTTCCACGAGGGCGACGAGACCCACGAACTCGCGGCGGGCGACACGATCGAGCTCGGCACCCCGGCCCCGCGCGCCTTCGCCAACCGCACCGAGCAGGAATGCCGCTATGCCGTCATCCTCGTCCGCTCCGAGGCGCCCTGACCACCATGACCGTCGCAACCGTGATCGCCATGGCTGCGTCCTCCCTGCTATGACGATGCCTCCTGCCACCGAGCTGACGATGGCCGAGGAACTGCTGCTCCTGGGCCTGAACCCCGACCGCTCCAGGTTCCGCGTCCGGTCCCCTTATCTCCGTTACGGCCTGGCCGCCGCGGTACTGGCCGAGCTGGAGGAGTACGGCAGCGTGGCCGAGGAACGGGGCAGAATCGTCGTCCCGCGTCCGCTGCGCACCGGACAGCCCTTGCTCGATCCGTTCCTCGACGGCCTCGCCGCCGCCTCCCGCGGCTCCGCCGGCAAGGGCAAGGGCGAGCACCTGCAGAGGTGGCTCCGCCGCAACGGAGAGCGGGCGGAGCGGCTCGCCGCGGATGCCCTCGTCGCCCGCGACGCGATCCGGCTGGAGGAGCGGCGCGCCCTCGGCCTCTTCCCGTACCGGCGCTACCACGTGCGCGATCATGGGATGCACGGCCAGGTGCTCGCCGCCTTCCACGGCGCGCTGAAGCGCGGCGTTCCCGACCGCCGCTCCCGCGTCCTCGTCGGCCTCGCTCTGGCGACGGATGTGGCCGCCCGTCTCGGCGTTCCCTGGCGGGTGCGCCGCGAACTCAAACCGCTCGTCCGCGAACAGTGGTTCGCGCGGGCGGTGCACAAGCAGGTCCACTCGGACAAGGCCGCAAGCAACGGGGGCGGTTGAGCGGGCACGGACGGGTGGGCGCGGCGATCAGGGTGCGGTGGTCAGGTACGCGTCGTGAGGCGGGGCGAGCGGGCGGTGGGGGTGGCGCCCGATGCGGGGTCGTCCGGCTTCCGCCGCTTGCGCCCCGCCGAGAGGATCACGCTCGTGAGGACGCCTGCGAGCAGGCCCCAGAAGGCCGAGCCGATGCCCAGCAGCGTCACGCCGGAGGCCGTGGCGAGGAAGGTGACGACGGCCGCTTCGCGGGACGCCGTGTCGGACAGTGCGGTGGCCAGCGAGCTGGTGACGGTACCGAGCAGGCCGATGCCGGCGATGCCCATGACGAGGGCGTGCGGCATGGCGGCGAGCAGGGACGCCACCGTCGCGCCGAGGACGCCGACGCACAGGTAGAAGACGCCGGCCCAGACGCCCGCGACATAGCGTCTGCGGCGGTCGGGGTGCGCCTCTTCGCTGGTGCAGATGGCCGCGGTGATCGCCGCGAGGTTGAGGCCGTACGCGCCGAACGGCGCCAGGAGGAGGTTCGCGGTGCCGGTCCAGGTCATCAGCGGCGAGACCGGTACGTCGTAGCCCGCGCCACGGATCACCGCGACGCCGGGGAGGTTCTGGGAGGCCATGGTGACGACGAACAGCGGGACGCCGACGCTGATCAGTACCTTCCAGTCGAAGTCCGGGGTGACGAACACGGGCGTGGCCACGGAGAGCCGCACCCGCTCCGCGTGCCAGCCGCCGGTGAACACGGTGGCGACGACGCCGGCGGCGAGGGCGAGCAGTACGGCGTAACGGGGCAGCAGCCGACGGCCGAGCAGGTACGCCACGAACATCGGGAAGGCCACGGCGAAGCTGCCGTGCATGGTGGTGAAGAGGCCGGTACCGAACTGGAGCAGGACCCCCGCGAGCAGCGCGGCCGCCATCGGCACGGGGATGCGGTTCATGGCACGGGCGAACCAGCCCGTCACCCCGCTGGCGAGGATGAGCAGCGCGGAGAACAGGAACGCGCCCACGGCCTGGGCCATCGACACGCCGCTCAGGCTCGTGGTCAGGAGGGCCGCGCCAGGCGTCGACCAGGCGGTCACCACGGGCGCCCGGTAGCGCACGGACAGGCCGATGCAGGTGCACGCCAGGCCCACGCCGAGGGCGAGCATCCAGGAGGAGATCTCGCGGGAGTCCGCGCCGGCCGCCTTGGCGGCGGTGAAGACGAGGGCGGCCGAGCTGGTCACGCCCACGGTCACCGCGATCAGTCCCGCGACGACCGCGGAGGGCGGGGCGGCAGCGCGTATTCGAGCCATAGCCATCAGGGACATACCGTTCGTTGTTCTCAGTCGGTCCTTCAGAGCGTCCGCTGTTCTCTTTATGGAACGTTCTGTTTGTGGAACGGTAGAGAGTAGGCTGGTCGCTCGTCAATGACCTTTCGAAGACGGGAACGGACGCGCGCGGCATGGGCCTGAACGACGAGGTGGGGCGCCGGCTCCGGGAGCTTCGCCAGCAGCAACGCCTGTCCCTGTCCGAACTGGCCCGGCGCTCCGGCGTGGGCAAGGGGACGCTCTCGGAGCTGGAGGGCGGACAGCGCAACCCCACCCTGGAGACGCTGTACGCGCTCACCACCGCGCTCAACAGCCCGCTCAGCGCCGTGCTCAGCGACCAGCCGCCGCACGCCTTTCAGGCGCAGGGCGCGGGCGTCTCCGGCAGCGCCGTCACCGCGGTCCTCATCGAGCGCTTCGAGGAGCCGCCGGCCGTCACCGACATCTTCCGGATCCGCATCGCCGCCGGCAGCGTGCAGGAATCCGCCGCGCACATCGCAGGCACGTCGGAGAGCCTGATGGTGCTGACCGGCACGGCCGTGGTCGGCGAGCCGGCGCAGCCGCAGACGGCGGGCCCGGGCGAGTACGCACACTGGCGCGCCGACGCGCCGCACGTCTACAGCGCGCCGCACGGCGAGGACGTGCACGGGATTCTGTTCGTGCGGTATCCGCAGGCGGCCCCGGGCGTTACGTTGCTTTAGTCAGGAGCCCTGACCAAAGCTTCCCGAAGGACCGATCCCGAGGAGTCCGCCATGTCCGCCGATACCGCGCTGCCCCACTGGGAGGCCGTTCCCGAGGACCTGTCCGCAGCGATCCGCCGGATCAAGCCGGCCCTGCGCGCCCGCATCGAGGCCTCCGGGCGCAGCGTCGCGGAGGTCTTCGCCGTCGTGGAGCGCCGGGTCGCCGCCCGGGTGGCCGAGATCGCGGCCGACAAGGAGCGCGGCGAGGAGGTGTGGCCGGTCATCGACTACGCCGACATCGCGCACGGCACCGTGCCCGCCGGCCTGCTCGACAAGCTCGAGCGGCGCGGCTGCCTGGTCGTGCGCGGCCACTTCGACCGCGAGCAGGCCCTCGCCTGGGACGCCGACATCGTCGAGTACGTCGAGCGGAACGAGTTCTTCGAGAACTACGCCGGGCCCGGCGACGACTTCTTCGGCAGCGTCGGCTCGAAGCCGGAGATCTACCCGATCTACTGGTCGAACGCCCAGATGCAGGCCCGGCAGAGCGACCGGATGGCCCGCGTCCAGACCTTCCTCAACTCCCTCTGGAAGCACGAGTCCGACGGCGTGCGGTGGTTCGAGCCGGACCGCGACGCCATGTATCCCGACCGCATCCGGCGCCGTCCGCCGGGCACCGACTCCGGTGGGCTGGGCACGCACTGCGACCCCGGGACGCTGGACCTGTGGATGACGCAGGCGTACCAGCTGGCCTTCCGCCACCTGTTCGACGGCAGCGTCGAGGAGTACGACCCCTGGGACGCGGCGCACCGCACCGCCGGGCCGCAGTACCCCGGCTCCACGATGTGCTCCGCGTTCCGTACGTTCCAGGGCTGGACCGCGCTGTCGGACATGGACCACGACCAGGGCGTCCTGCACACCGTGCCGATCCCGGAGGCGATGGCGTATCTGATGCTGCGTCCGCTGCTGCCGGACGTGCCCGAGGACGACATGTGCGGTGTCACCACCCATCAGGTCTTCCCCGCGAGCGAGAAGTGGCATCCGCTGCTGATGGAGGCCCTCACCGGCATCCCCGACGTCAAGGCCGGCGATTCCGTCTGGTGGCACTGCGACATGATCCACAGCGTCGCGCCGGTCACCGGCCAGCAGGGCTGGGGCAACGTCATGTACATCCCCGCGGCTCCCTGGTGTCCGCGCAACGAGGAGTACGCGGCGAGCGTGCGGGAAGCGTTCGTCACCGGGTCGAGCCCCGCCGACTTCCCCGAGGAGCACTACGAACGCGGCTGGACCGGCCGCTTCACCGTCGATCAGCTCAACGAGGCGGGCCGCCGCGGCCTCGGCTTCGACGGCTGACCGGACGCGGTACCGGACGGCTGACCGGCGAGGCGCCAGGGCCGGTCAGCTGTTGGCGCGCGCCCACAGGTCCGTGCGGCCGCGGCGTACGGCGAGGGCGAGGGCGCCGCGGAGGGTGGCGTTCGCGCCCAGCGTCCCGGTCTCCACGCGCGGGGCCAGCGGCGCGAGCGCGTCGACGGTGGCGCGGACCGGTGCGAGCAGCGCGGGGTGGGCGCCGATGGGGCCGCCGAGCAGGACGAGTTCGGGGTCGACGACCGCGCAGACGGCGGCGACGGCCTCACCGATGGTGCGGCCTTCCCGTTCCACCACGGCCTGTGCCTCGGGGTCGCCCCCGGCGGCCCGGTCCAGGATCGCGCGGGCGGCTTCGACGGCGGCGGGGCCGCGGAGCCCGGCCGCCCCACCGCCGGTTCCGCCATCGGTACCTGTGCCGGTGCCCGAGCCGGCACCTGAGCCGGTACCGCCCATGGCGAAGCCCTCGGCGACCGCTCGGGCGAAGCCGTGGCGGCCGTCCGTACGGCCGTGGCTCCCGCCGAGATAACCGATCTCGCCGGCCATCCCCCGGGCGCCGCGGACCAGTTCGTCCCCGATCACCAGGCCCATGCCCATCCCGGCACCGATGTGGACGTACGCACAGCTGCCGGCCTCCCCCGTCGCGCCGTGCCACCGCTCGGCGAGCGCGGCGAGGTTGACGTCGTTCTCCACCAGCAGCGGCGCGTCGGTCACGCCGGCCAGCGCCTCCCGGGGCTGGAAGAGACCGGCGGGGTGCGGCGTCTCGGGCAGCGGGATCACCGCCGACGTGCCGGGGTCGACCGGGTTGGCCACGGACAGGCCCACCGCGAGCAGGGGGCCGCGCGTGCCGCGGCTGCCGGCGATCGCGTCGCGCACCATCGTGCGCAGCTGTCCGGCCGCGTCGGCGGGCTTCCCCGTTGCGGCGGGCGGGACCGAGGTCTCGTGGAAGGGCGTGCCGAACAGGTCGGCGGCGGTCAGCCGTACCTCGGTGGAGTCCAGCGAGGCCGCGAGGACGAAGCCGGCGTCCGCTGCCACCTTGTAGTACGTACCCACCCGGCCCTGCCGGCCCGTCTGGGCGCCGGCCGGCAGCAGCAGACCCGCGCCCTCCAGGCGGCGCACCGCCTCCGAGACGGTCGTCTTGGAGATGCCGGTCACCTGGGCGACCTCGGCGCGGGTGATGGGCGCCTGCTCGAACACCGTGTCCAGCACGATCTGGTCGGTCAGTTCACGCAGCAGCGTCATGCTCGGCAGCGCCGCGCGGCCGAGTCCGCCGAGCCCTCTGCGGATGTCCATTCCACCCCTCGTCCGCCGTCGATGCGGCTGCCACTTTATCGCCGGCGTGCTGGTCAGGGGCCCGCCCCGGCAGCCGGGGCCAAAACGTGTGAGGTTAGCGTGACGTCCATGGAACTCATAGGAGAGATCACTGCCGACCGGCCGCTGCTCGTGGTCGCCGTCAAGGAAGAGGCGCAGTTCCTCGGCGCCGACTTCCCGGTCCTGCTGACGGGCATCGGCAAGGTCAACGCGGCGACCGCGCTCGCCACCGTACTGGCGCGCGGCCCCCGCCCCTCCGGCATAGTCAACCTGGGCACGGCCGGCGCGCTGCGCCCGGGCTGGCGGGGTACCCATGTGATCGGCTCGGTCATCCAGCACGACCTGGACAGCCCGATGCTGGCCGCGCTGACGGGCGAGACGTACGGCGCGCCGCTGGACCTGGCGGACGAGGGCGGACCGGTACTGGCGACCGGCGACTCCTTCATCGCCGACGACGCTGCCCGCGACCGCCTCGCGGCGCGCGCCGCGCTGGTGGACATGGAGGGGTACGCGGTCGTGGCCGCCGCGCAGCAGGCCGGCGTGCCGGTGCGCCTCGTCAAGCACGTCAGCGACGAGGCGGGCGACGACGCGGCCAGGACGTGGCAGGAGTCGGTGACGGAGTGCGGCCGCGAGCTCGCCGCGTGGGCGGCGGAGCACATCGCCGTCGGTTCCTGAGCAGCCTTCCGGTACCTGGCGGTACTTGGCGGTACCTGGCGCCTGCACGGGCCACTGTGGCGCAGGCGACAGTGAAATACGGATGACCATGGTGGCGGCGGGTGTTCCGAACAACGGAGCGCCTGCCTCCCGGCGGCGCTCTCCCATCGCGTCACAACCGAGGAGAACCACACGTGTCATCCAGCGACCCCGCCGCCCGCGCGGCCCAGGTGCTCTCCCGCCCCTTCTCCCTGGGCGGGCTGACCGTGCCCAACCGCATCGCCATGGCGCCGATGACCCGCGAGTTCTCGCCGGGCGGCGTCCCGGGCGCCGATGTCGCCGAGTACTACGCGCGCCGTGCCGCGGGCGGCGTCGGCCTGATCATCACCGAGGGTACGTACGTCGATCACCCGGCCGCCGGGACCAGCGGCGCCGTCCCCCGCTTCCACGGTACGGACGCGCTCGACGGCTGGCAGCGGGTCGTGGACGGGGTGCACGCGGCGGGCGGCACGATCATGCCGCAGCTGTGGCACGTGGGCATGGCCCGGCAGGCGGGCGCGCCGCCGTTCCCCGATGCCCCGCCGTCCGGCCCGTCCGGGCTCGGCCTCGACGGCACGCCGTCCGGGCACGCGATGACGCAGCGCGACCTCGACGACGTCATCGCGGCGTTCGCGGACGCGGCGCGCGCGGCCGAGCGGCTCGGCTTCGACGGCGTCGAGCTGCACGGCGCGCACGGTTACCTCATCGACCAGTTCCTGTGGTCGGGCACCAATCAGCGCACCGACGCGTACGGCGGCGACCCCGTGGCCCGTACCCGCTTCGCCGCCGAGATAGCGGCGGCCTGCCGCGCGGCGGTCTCCCCCGACTTCCCGATCCTCTTCCGGATGTCGCAGTGGAAGATGGGCAATTACGAGGCCCGGCTCGCCGACACCCCGGAGGAGCTGGACGCGCTCGTGGCGCCGCTCACCGCTGCGGGCGTGAGCGCCTTCCACTGCTCGACGCGCCGCTACTGGCTGCCGGAGTTCGAGGACTCGGACCTGAACCTCGCCGGATGGGTCAAGAAGCTCTCCGGTCTCCCGACGGTCACCGTCGGCTCCGTCGGTCTCGACAACGAGTTCATCCAGGCGTTCCAGGGCAAGCAGGCCGGCGTCGCCGGCATCGACCGGCTGCTGGACCGGATGGAGCGGGACGAGTTCGACCTGGTCGCCGTGGGCCGGGCGCTGCTCGGCGACCCGGAGTGGGCCGCCAAGATCTTCGAGGGCCGCACCGGCGACCTCGTACCGTTCGACGCCTCGATGCTGCGCACGCTGAGCTGACGCGCGCGGCGGTACGGCGCTCATCGCCCCCTGTGCGCCAGCAGCTCTCGGATCCGGTCGCGGGGCAGTGACCGGCGCGGTGAGCGGCGGGCGCCGTCCGGGCCCGCGAGGGACGAGTGGCGGGACGGCTCGGGTCCGGGCAGCGAAGCGAGCAGGTGGCGACGGGCCTGATGGCCCTCGGCGGTGGGCCAGAGCGGGTAGACGTGGATCTGGCCCACCCCCTCGGCGAAGTCCACGTCGACCCCCTCGCGCGCCGCCAGGTCGCGGAAGCGGCGGGCGTCGGCGGTGAGGATGTCGCGCGTCCCGGCGAACACCGTCGTACGGGGAAGCCCCGCCAGGTCGCCGTTCAGTGGGCTCACCCACGGATCGGCGAGCTCCAGCTCGCCCGCCCACAGGGCACCGCAGTACCGCAGCGCCTCCGTCGCCAGCATGGGATCGTGCGGCTGCAGCCCTGCGATGCCGGGGTTGTCCAGTACGAGGTCCAACCACGGGGATATCAGCACCAGTTGGTCCGGCGGGGTGCCGCCCGTGTCCCGCAGCCGCTGTGCCAGCGTCACGGCCATCCCGCCGCCGGCCGAGTCGCCCATGAAGACGGTGGGGGCCGTCCCCTCACCGGTGAGCCGGCCCGCCAGTACGGTCAGCTCGGGGACGACGGCGGAGGCCGTGCCGCGCGGCGCGAGCGGATACACCGGTACGACCACCCGCGCGGCACCACTGGTCACCAGCTCCTCGACCAGGTTCCAGTGGTTGTCGCCGATCTCCTCGATGTAGGCACCGCCGTGCAGGTACAGCACCTGCCTGCGCACGGCACCGTCGCGCGGGACGACCTCGTAACAGGGCCACCCGTGGCGGAAGTGAGCCGTCACCCGGCAGTGCCGGTCCAGCCGCTTGGGCGGCCCGAACACGGCGGGCCGCCGCTGCTGCCGCTCGACCTTCCGCCGGACCTCGTCCAGGTCCCGGTACCCCATCCGGTGCCCCAACGCCGACGCGACGAGCAACAGCACTCGGCTGCTCAAGCTGGCCACGACACCACCTCCCTCGTCCACGACTGCAGTACACCCAGACGCGTTCCACACAGCCTCGATCGAAAACTGAGGGCGCGCATCCGCAGTGGACCCGGCCGGGTCAGGCTCCGAAGCTCGCGAAATAGCCTGCGGCCATGTCCTTGTCGCCGTGGCCCTGAGCCGAGGCACGCCGGAAGCGCTGGTGCCCGGCTTCGACGGTGTCCATGCGGATGCCGGTGCGCCGTGCGGCCTCCAGTACCAGCCGCGCGTCCTTCTCCGCGTTGTCCACCGAGAAGCTCGTGGTGAAGTCGTCCGCGAGGATGGCAGCGGACTTGCCCTGGAAGAAGCCGTTGTCCATCGGCCCGCCGGTGACGACGTCGACGAACTGCCGCGGGTCGACGTCCAGCCGCCCGGCCAGGGCAAGGGCCTCGCCCACCCCGTGCGTCAGCGCCACCACCCAGGTGTTGAGCACCAGCTTGAGGCGGCTGGCCGCGCCCGTGGTGCCGTCCTCGCCGACCCACAGGGTGCGCGAACCGATGGCGTCGAAGACCGGCTGCAGGGCGGGGCGCATGCTCTGCGGACCGGCGGCCATGACCACGAGTTCGGCCGTTTCGGCCGGGCGGCGGGTGCCCTGGACAGGAGCGTCGACGAAGACCAGCCCGGCCTCGTCGGCATGGGCGGCGAGCTCGTCAACGGCCTCGCCGACGGTGCTGAGCTGTACCCACACGGTGCCCTTGGCCAGGCCGGGCGCGGCCGCTTCCATGGCCTCGATGACCCGGGGGCCGTCGCTGAGGACGGTCAGCACCATGTCGGCGCCTTCCACCGCGTCGGCCGGGGTGCCGGCGACATGCACGCCGTCGGCGGCCAGGGCCTCGGCCTTGCTCCTGGTGCGGTTCCACGCCCGTACGGTGAAACCGCCCCGGCTCAGATTGCGGGCCACGGGCGCTCCGATGATGCCGGTGCCCAGTACCGCGATGACGGGCTGGGTGATGGCGGTGTCAGTCATGTCGCATGCTCCTGGTGATCTGGTGTGAAATGTGCGTATCGACTGATGAATATTGCGGGTGATCCGGCTGTTCAGGCCTCGGAGCGCTCAAGGGCAGCCGTGGCCGGCAACGGCTGTTGTGCGTGGCCCGCCCGGCGTTGCAGCACGCCGGAGACGGCGGCCGCCCCCAGCCCGCCCAGAGCCAGCAGGGCCCCGGCCCAGGCGGGGGCCGTATAGCCGAGGCCGGCGCTGATGACGCTGCCGCCGATCCACGGCCCGATGGTGTTACCGACGTTGAACGCCGAGGTGTTGGTCGTGGTGGCCAGCGTCGGGGCGTCCCCGGCCTCCCGCATCACCTGTGCCTGCAGGGCGGGATTGATCGAGAACGCCGCCACACCGAAGACGACGATGCTCAGCACAGTGGCGGTGCGGCTGTGCGCGGTGACGGTCAGCACGGCCAGGACGAGGGCCATGGCGCCGGTGCCCATGTACAGATTGGGAAGCAGGTACCGGTCGGCGAATTTTCCCCCCAGGACGCTGCCGGCGAAGCAGCCGACGCCGAAGAGCACGAGCAGCAGGGGCACGGCCCCCTCGGAAAAGCCGCTGACGTCCGTGAACAGCGGCGAGAGGTAGCTGAAGCAGCAGAAGATGGCCGCCTGGGTCAGCATCGAGGTGGTCAGCGCCACCCAGACCCGCGGATTGCGGAAGGCGGCGAGCTCCGCACGTACCCCCACGTGCGGCCCGTTGGGCCGGCGCGGTACGAGGAGGGTCACGCCGAGCAGCGCCAGTACGGCCAGGGCGTCCACCACCCAGAAGCTCGCCCGCCATCCGGCGTGCTGGCTGAGGAAGGTTCCCGCGGGGACCCCGAAGACATTGGCCACGGTCAGGCCGGCGAACATGATCGCCAGTGCTCGCCCGCGCCGCCGCGGCCCCGCCAGCTCCACGGCCACCACCGAGCCGATACCGAAGAAGGCCCCTTGTGCCAGCGCGGCTATCACCCGGCCCGCCATCAGGACCCCGTAATCCGGCGCCGAGGCGCCCATGGTCTGGCCCACGACGAACAGCACCAACAGGCCGGTCAGCGAGGTCTTCCGGTTGATCCGCAAGGTGGCGACCGTCAGCACCGGGCCGCCGATGACCACGCCCAGCGCGTAGCCGGAGATCAGCAGGCCCACCGCGGGCACCGATACGGACAGATCCCCGGCCAGGTCCGGCAGCAGCCCGGAGATCATGAACTCGGTCGTCCCGATGCAGAACACGGTCAGTCCGAGGACGTACACGGCGACAGGCATCGACGCTCCTCACTTTTGAACGAACGTTACAGAACTTGCCCAGCGAAAAGGCCGACGCTTCCGTCGGCCTTTTCGCTAGAGAGCCAGCAGGGTCTTGTCGACGATGCCGGTCAGGGTCCGCCGGTCGGCGACCTTGCCCAACACCCGCAGCCCGTACATGGAGTTGAGCAGGTACTGCGCCAGGCAGCGCGGGTCCTGATCCGCGCCGATCACCCCATCGCGCTGACCTTGCTGGATGCACACACTCAGCGCTTCCTCCATGCGTACGAACGTGCGTCGGACGAGATCGGTGACCTCCGCGTCCTGCCCTGCCAGCTCCATCGCGGAGTTCACCACCAGGCAGCCCCGGCGCTCGGGAACCTCGGCCGCCTCCTCGTCCACCACACTCATCAGCACCGCCCGGATCCGGTCCGGCGCCGGGCCTTCGCCCTCCTCCAGCAACTCCACCAGCCGGGACGTGTTTTCGCCGTCGTACCGCCGCAGCGCGGCGACGAACAGGTCGCGCTTGCTGCCGAAGGTGTTGTAGAGGCTGCCGCGCCCAAGACCCGTACTGTCGACCAGGTCCTGGGCAGAGGTCGCGGTGTACCCCTTGCTCCAGAACGCGGCCATGGCGGCATCGATGGCGTGGTTGAGGTCGAAACCCCTGGGACGGGACATGATCGAGAGAGTAGCAGTTCTGGAATGAGCGTTAAAGTTTTTCGCTGACGGTCTCGGCGGTCGCTTCGGCCGGGGTGTCGGCCGCACCGGCGCCCGCCGGCTCGGTGGCGGTTTCCGGGAGGAGGGTGTCCTCCGGGAGGGTGACCAGCCAGTGGGTTTCCTGGCGGGGGCGGAGGTAGCCGGCCCAGTAGACGGTGGCCACGGCCATGATGCCGCCGGTCCACAGGAGGTACTGCGTCTCCTGCTGGCTGAGGATGTAGACGAGGACCACGATCAGCAGCAGCGGCACCGCCGGCCACAGCGGCATCCGCCAGGCGGCCATCTTCTTGTGGGCGCCGCGCCGGGCCGCCAGTGCCGCGACGGCGACGAGCAGGTACATGCCGCTGACGGAGACGCCAGTGACACCGTAGAGCGTGTCGAGGTTGACGAAGCACAGGGCCGCGCCGGGGAGGCCGACGAGCAGGGTCGCGACCCACGGGGAGCCGAAGCGGCCGAGGCGGGACAGCGCCTGGTTGACCGGCTGGGGCCATGCCTTGTCGCGGGCGGAGGCGAACAGCACGCGGGAATTCTGGATGACCATGACAATTCCGGCGTTGATGATGGCCAGGGCGACACAGAGGCTGACGAAGGTGCCGACCGCCGAATTGCTCCAGGCTGTGACCATGGTGCCGATGTCGCCCGAGGTCAGGGCCGCGAGGCTCGGGGCGCCGAGGGTGATGGCGATGACCGGCACGAGGATGACGGCGGTGGAGATCGCCAGCGTCGCCAGCACGGTACGGGCGACGTTGCGGCGCGGGTCCTCCAGCTCCTCGGAGAGGTAGACCGCGGTGGAGAAGCCCTGGGTGACGAAGAGGGCGATGGCCAGGCCCGAGACGATGAGCAGGGCGGTGACCGGGCCGGGGGCGCCGGTGGGGCCGGCGACGGTGCCGTGCAGGAGGGTGGAGCCGCCGCGCTCGGTGTGCGCGAAGCCCAGTACGGCCACGACGCCCGCGGCGATGACCTCGAGGACCAGGAAGATGCCGGTGATCCAGGCGTTGGCGCGCAGGTCCAGCAGGCCGGCGAGGGTTGCCAGGAGCATCACCGCGGCACCGGCGATCGGTGCCGGGATGTGAACCAGGGGGGCGAGGTAGTCCGCGGTGCCCATGGCGATCACCGGCGGCACGATCATCACGACCAGCAGCGACAGGACGAACACCAGCCAGCCGGCCAGCCGCCCGGTCAGCGTCGAGACCATGGCGTACTCGCCGCCGGCGCTCGGGATCAGGGTGCCCAGCTCCGAGTAGCAGAACGCCACCGCGATGCAGAGGACGGAACCGATCGCGATGGTCAGGGCCGTGTACGTACCCAGGTCGGCGAAGAGGTCGGGCACGACCACGAAGAGCGTGGAGGCGGGCGTGACGCAGGACAGGGTCAGCAGGGTGCCGCCGACGACGCCGATCGAACGCTTCAGCGTCTTCGGGCTGTCCTGGCCCGCGGCGTCGACGGCGTCGGTGGTCACCGCGGTGCGGTCACCGGTGGGTGGCTGGCTGAGGATGTCGGTCATGGAGCGGTTCCGATCGACTGGAATGTGCATGTGATGGCGGGAGCCTTATCGCCTCCGGGACGGCTGGGTCGTGCTTCCGAGCTGACCGGCGGCTGATCGTCCGATGACGGGGCGGCCGGTGAGCTGATCTGCTCCCGGCGCATATAGAAGCCCGACGAGATCCGGAGCGTCAAGGCCTCTACGCCTGCGGAATTCGTCGCCACAGGGGGCCGTCGATGCGGTTTTCCGCAGAAGGGGGGTAAGGGGTGCTCTTCGAGTGTCGGTCGCGCAGGCGCGGCATTGCCTTGGAAAGTGAGGCAGTGGAGGTCATGGCACCTTGGTTGCGCAGGCGACAGGCGGTATTGGTCGGGAAGTGAACGACTGTTGATTGCTCGCTACGGGAACCGCAGACCAGCGGCATCGAGGAATTCCGCAGGTCAGGCGTGTCCGGCGGCGACGAGCATGACGGGCGGCGGATCGCGGCGGATCGCGGCCGACCGAGGGCCGCCGCCGCGGTCGTCGGCGTAGCCTGAGCCGCGGAAGAAGCCGCCTCCTCCCCCGCCCCCGAGACGTTCCCCTTCCGCGCCCGCGGGTGGCGCGAGAGGAGAGGACAAGGAGCGTGCACGCCGTGGACCAGGAGAACGTGAGCGCCACGCTGACTGTCGCCGCGCCCGCCGCGAGGGTGTTCGCGGTACTGGCGGACCCGGCGACCCACGCTGCGATCGATGGCACCGGCTGGGTTTCGGACGTTGTCGACCGGGCGCCGCTGACCGAGGTGGGGCAGATCTTCCGGATGGACATGTACCACGCCAACCACCCGAACGGTGACTATCAGGTGGCCAACAAGGTCCAGGTGCTCGACCCGCCGCGCGCCATCGGCTGGCTGACGGGGACGGAGAGGGACGACGGTCGCCTGGAGTTCGGCGGCTGGCTCTGGCGTTATGACCTTGCGCCGCTCGGTCCGTCCGAGACCGAGGTCACGCTCACCTACGACTGGTCGGCGGTGCCGCAGTCCATCCGGGAGTACCTCCGGTTCCCGCCGTTCGGCCCCGAGCATCTCAGCAACTCGCTGCACCACCTGGCCGAGCTCGCCGCACCGACGTCCCGGGCCTGAACACCCGGCGGCCAAAAGGCTGTCCCACATTCACACACGGCGTACCCGATACCCGGACCCCATGAGTCCGCTCCTGCCTCTCTGGGCGTTGACCGGCACATCCGTCAGACGAGGGCGTGCGCCGCCCACGCGGAACGTTCTCGCGAGCCCCCCGCGCGCCGCTGTCGACCCGGAAGATTCTTCGTTATTTGTAGGGTAATAAGACCGGGCCCCGAAGAAATCAACGGCAGCTGCTGAAGAATTGAGAGACAGGGAGGGGATTCCATGTTGTCTATGCAGACTAATTCTCGGGGATCGTCTGTGGGCGTGACATTCCGGGATTATGGGATTGCTACCGCGACGCGCCTCCTCGACAGTGCGGGCATGGATGTCGAGACGGGGACAAAGGTTCTTCGGAGGATGCTTTCGCCGTGGGGGGAAAGGGCGATCGCGGAGCAACCGGATTGGCAGTCGGATGTATGTGCCGATGGTTCGCCGATCGAGTTTTCTGCGGCCTTTTCGGCCGGTTGCGTGAAGATCCGGGTGCTCGTGGAGGCCATTCCGGACGAGCCGAGCACTCTCGCCGCACAGCAGTCGGCCCTCGACCTCACGCAAGGGCTGACCCGCGAGTTCGATGCCGCTGACAGCCGACTCGCGGCAGTGTCGGACCTGTTCCTGCCGGACGACGACCCGACCGGTTTCGCCATGATGTATGCCGCCATTTTCGCGCCGACCGGGCCACCCGAGTTCAAGGTCTATCTGAACCCGAGCGCGAATGACGCCATGACCGGCGTCGAGCGGACCCGCGAGGCAATGGAGCGTTTGGGATTCGGTAAGGCGTGGACGGCGGTGAGCGCATATGCTCACCGGGGTTTCGACCTCGATCGAATCGTCTACTTCGGTCTCGACCTGGTCGACGGCCCCGAGTCGCGCATCAAGGTGTACTTCCGCCACTACGATGTCTCTCCGGCGGAGCTGGACGCTCGCATGGAGATCTCCGCTCAGCATGAGAGCGGTCTCCTGGAAAATTTCTGTCGTAGGCTGACCGGACGAGCCGGCGAGCTCAAGGAGCAGCCCCTGGTCAGCAATCTGACTTTTACGTCGACCGGCGGGCATATCCCTGTGTCCGCTACGGTGTACGTCCCGCTGTGGCTGTATGCGGAAAGCGACCGAATAATGCGCGATCGCATCAGCTCCGTCATGGACGATATGGGGCTTCCCGGCTGCCGCTACCGGTCACTGCTGAATCACATGGCCCGCCGTCCGCTGTCGGACGGGCGTGGGATACACACATACGCCTCAGCGCGTGTGTACCAGGGCCGCCCCCACTTGGCCACGTACTGGTCCTCGGAACTGTACGACCGGTATCCGCCTGCCCGATATCAAGGAGGCTGATCCCGATGCGGTTCCAGGGCACGCCCGGACCACTCGGGTCGCTGTTCGACGACGCGCGGGTCCGCCCGGATCTGTTGCGACAGCAATCGCCTATCCGGTGGGGTGCTCAGCCACCCGATGTCATCCCGTTGACGGCGGCGGAACCGGATTTCCCGGGGCCCCAGGTGGTCAGGGACGCCATCGCCCTGTCTCTTGCCCATGGCCACTTTCCCTATGCGCCACCTGCGGGACTCGATGAACTGCGGGAAACATTCTCCGAGGTGGCCGAGACACGCTACGGGATCAACGCGGACCCCGATTGCGTGGTGCTCACCGCCGGCACGGCGTCCGCGCTCTGGGGAGTGGTGCGTCTTCTCTGTGCGGAAGGCGACGAGTGCATTCTGCTGGACCCTGTTGATCTGCTGTTCGGTCAAGCAATCGATGCCGCGGGGGCCCGGCGGGTGCACTGCCCGATGGACAAGCGCACGGGCCAGTTCGACCCGGACCGGCTCGCCTCTCTGATAACTCCGCGCACCGCCCTGATCTGTCTGTGCAATCCGCACAACCCACTGGGTACGGTCTTCACCGAGGCGACGCTGCGCAGGTCAGCGGAGATAGCGGACATGCATGGTGTGCCGATACTTTGCGACGAGGTATGGGGCGAGATCGTGTACCCGCCCGCGACGCATGTCAGCATGGCGAGCCTGGACACCGCGAACAGCCGGCAGATCTACACGGTTACCGGGCTCTCCAAGACCTTCGCGCTGCCCGGGCTGCGGATGGGATTCGTGCTCGCCCCCAATGCGCGAGCGGCGAACAACCTGCAACTCACCTTCCAGCGTCTCGGTGCCGCGTACAGCCTGACGCCCTTCACTCAGGTCGGAGCCCTGGCGGCACTGCGGCACGGCTGGCCTTGGCGGAATGCCTTCGTGCAGCATCTGCACGAGATGCGGAACTACTGCGTGGCACGGCTGAACGCGATCCCGGGCATGTCCTGCGGTCGCCCGGACGGGACGTTCGTCCTGTTTCCCGACATCTCTTCCACCGGGCTGAGCAGTAAAGCGATGGGAGAGTTTCTGCTGACGGAAGCCCGGGTCGCCGTGGTGGGCGACACACCCGAGTACTTCGGTCCGGCCGCCGAAGGCAATATCCGTATCAGCTATGCCACTTCCCGAGGGGTGCTGGAAGAGGCGTTGGACCGCATGGAATCGGCGGTTGCGGACCTGTGCTCCGACAGCCCGATGGCGTCCTGACCATCGGCCCTGACCATCGGCCATCGGAGCACGTAGGGCGCTGTCCTCATTTCCGGGTCACCGGATGCGCAGCCATGCTTTCAGCGAGTCCCACCGGCGTACGCGCCTCCGGGGGGCCTGCGCCGGGACCGGCACCGGCGCAGGGGCCTGCGCCGGCAACGGCACCAGGGCCGGAGCCGGAGCCGAGGGAAGCGCGGACGGAACAGGGAGTCCGGCAGCGGGACCCGAGCCGCCGTCCGTTCCGGACGACCGGGGCCTGGTGAACGTCACCGGGAGGCTGATCAGGTGGCGCGTCATCCAGCCCGACTTCCAGCGCAGTTCCTCCTCGGGGATGCTCAGGCCCACGTCGGGCAGCCGTGCCAGCAGGGTGTCGATGGCCGTGTCGGTGATGGCACGGCCGATGTTCTGCCCTGGACACTCCTGCGGGCCGCTGCTGAAGGCGAGATGCGAACGGTTTCCGTGCAGCGGAACCGTGGGGTCCGGCCGGACGGCCGGGTCGTGGTTCCCGGCGGCCAGGCCGAGCAGCAGCATGTCCCCCGCCTCGACCTTCTGGCCGCCGACCTCCGTGTCCACGGCAGCCCAGCGGCCGGGGATGGTCATGAGCGGCGGCTCGCTCCACAGCACCTGCTCCACCACGTCGGGCAGGGTCATCTGCCCGCCGGCCAGCGACGCGTGGCAGCGGGGATCGGTCAGCACCATCCGCAGTGTGCTCTTGAGGAGGTTGACCGTGGTTTCGTTCGCGGCGATGAGGATGACCCGCAGGTGATTCCACACCTCCTCATCGGTCAGCTGGGAGGAGTGCTCGATCAGCCAGGACGTGATGTCGTGGCCGGGGTTTCCGCGCTTTCGCCGTACGAGCTGCTGGAGGGTCTCCACGATGAACTCGTTGCTGGCGACCGAGGTATCGGTGCCCGCCACCATGTCTCTGCTGGCCTCGACCAGCCGCGGGCCGTACTCGTCGGGCATTCCCAGGAGCTGTGTCAGGACGAGCATGGGCAGCTGTTCCGAGAACTCGCCCACCAGGTCGGCTTCTCCCCGGTCGGCGAAGCTGTCGATCAGCTGATGCGCGGAGCGGGTGATCTGGCGTCGGATTCCGCGCCGGTTGAAGCGCTCCAGGCTGTCGGTGACCGCCAGGCGCAGCCGGTCGCGTTCCGCACCGTCCAGGAACAGACAGACCGGCTGCCAGGCGATCATCGGGAGCAGGGGGAAGTCCGGCGGCACCCGGCCTTCCTTGAACCAGCGCCAGGTGCGGGAGTCGCGACTGAACCGGGAGGGGGTACCGGCGACCTCCAGGATCTCGCGGTAGCCGAGGACGATCCAGGCCGGCAGGCCGCCGTCCAGCAGGACGGGCGCAACGGGCCCGTGCTTGGCGCGCAGGCTCTCGTACAGCCCCATGGGGTCCTTGGCCGCCTCGGGTCCGAGGAGGTGCGCGAGTCCGGAAAGATCTCCGAACCGGGAGTGTGCCGGGCACGACGGAGGCGGCTTTGATGCTGACGTGGCGCGGGGCGGGTCGGGGAAGGAGGCGGTCACCATTGCTCCGGGGTCGTGGTGGTGAGGGTGTGCAGGTAACGCATGAGGGCCAGCAGGGCATCACGGCTGGACACCCGGTTGCGGGCATCGCAATCGATCACGGGTACGGCATCGGGGATGTCCAGGGCCGCTCGGAGCTCGGACACGGGGTGGCACGGGGCGTCCGGGAAGGCGTTGATGGCGACGACGAAGGGCACACCGCGTTCCTCGAGTCGGCCCATCACATCGAAGCTTTCCTCCAGCCGCCGGGTGTCGACCAGGACCACGGCGCCCAGCGCGCCTTCGAAGAGGCCGTTCCACAGGAACCAGAACCGCTGCTGGCCCGGGGTGCCGAACAGGTACAGCACCAATTCGTCGTTGAGGGTGATCCGGCCGAAGTCCATCGCCACGGTGGTCTCGGACTTGCGCTCGATGCCGGCGATGTCGTCCACCCCGGCACTCGCCTGGGTCATGGTCTCCTCGGTGGTCAGCGGCCGGATCTCGCTGACCGCACCGACCAGGGTGGTCTTGCCGACTCCGAAGCCGCCGACGACCACCACCTTCACCGCCGAGGTGACCGAAGCCGGCAGGGCGTCCTCGCTCCTGGGTCCGACACCGGATTCAGAGATTTTGAAGTCCATGCATCACCGCCTCCAAAAGTTCGACGTCGGGCAACGACGCGGCCGGGACCGGTGCGCGGGCTTCGACGTGGCCGCTCGCCAGCAGATCCGTGAGCAGCGCCGTGATCACACTGACCGGCAGGTGCAGGTGGGCGGAGATCTCGGCGACGGACAGCGGGTAGTCGCACATGGCGATGAGGGCGGCCTGTTCGGGCTGCATGCTGACACTGGCCTCGTTGCGGCTCACGATCAGCGTGACCATGTCCAGCGGGGAGCTCTTGTCGGGCCGGTTCCGGCCGGACGTGAGGACGTAGAGCCGTTCGGGACCGCCCTCTTCCCAGGCCGCGCGCTGTGGCTGCTCCGGGTCGCTCATGGAACCTGCCGGTCGGCCCGCGGCGGGCTGGTGAGGTGCTGGCCGATCCGGGCGACCAGGTCCCGCATCCGCTGTCCCATGAGCCCGGCGTCCACGTCGTCGTCGGCCAGCACCGCCAGATACGCTCCGGCGCCGGCCGCCATCAGATAGAAGAAGCCGCCGTCGACCTCGATGACCACGAGTTTCATCCGCCCGTCGCCGTGCGGGAATTCCGTGGCGACGGCCGCCGACAGGCTCTGCAGTCCGGCGCAGGCGGCGGCGAGGCGGTCTGCGGTGTCTTTGTCCGTACCGAACTGCGCCATGCACAAGCCGTCCGAGGACAGCACCACGACATTACGAGTCTGCGGAACGCTGGATGCCAATTCCTCGAGCATCCAGTCCATATTGAGCCGTTGCTGTGTCGCCACTTGCTTATTCACCCTTACCTAATGGCTCAGTTACTGATCGGACTCGTCATCGCTCGGCTCATGGGGACGATGTGCCGGGGACTCGGCTCGGGACTCGCCGTAGGCGCCCTCGTGGAAGGCGGCCAGCCACATCCCGGCCTGTGGGGGTTGCTCGACCGACGCCGGGGACGGGGAGTCGGTGGTGGTGGAGCGTGCGGGCTTCGGCCGTACGGGCGGAACCACCGCGCGCGTACGACTCCTGCGCTGTGGAAGGCCGTTGGTGGTGCGCGGAGCGTCGGTGGACACCGGTTCCTCGACGGCCACCCCGTAGCGGCGCTGCGGCCCGAGGGTGTGCCGGGGCGGCGGCAGGGTGGCGGCCTTGGCCACGGCTCCGCCGGGCGCCGGCGTTGCGGTGATCAGGGCCGGGGGGACGATCAGGACGACGCGTACGCCGCCGTACGCGGATTCGCGGAGGGAGACTTTGAAGTTGTTCGTGTGGGAGAGCCGGCCGACCACCGCGAGGCCGAGTCGTGGTGACTCGCCCAGGTCGTCGAGGTCCAGTCCGCTGGCGGAGTTCTGCGCCAGGGCCCGCTCGGCGCGGATGCGGGCCTCATCGGTCAGGCCGAGCCCGGCGTCCTCGATCTCGACGGCCACCCCGGACTGGACCTCTGTCGCGGTCAGATGGACCTGTGTCTGCGGCGGCGAATAGCGAGTGGCGTTGTCCAGCAGCTCGGACACGGCGTGGATCAGTGGTTCGACGGCGCGTCCGAGAATGCCGACGTCGGCCACCGAGTGCAGATCGACACGTTGGTAATCGGTGATCCGGGACATGGCGCCGCGCAACACGTTGAACAGCGGGATGTTCTTCTGCCATTGACGTCCCGGCCGGGCCCCGCCGAGTACGGCGATGCTGTCCGCCAGCCGGCCGATCAGTGCGGTCCGGTGATCGAGGTGCAGCAAGTCGCCGAAGACGTCCGGGTCATTGCCGTGTCGGTCCTCCATCTCCCGCAATTCCTGGGCCTGTTGGTGAACGATGGCCTGGACCCGGCGGGCGATGTTGACGAAGGCGCGTTGGGCGGAGTCACGCAGATCCTCCTCGGCCTCGACGGCTTGGAGGACGTAGCGCAGCACCGCATGGTGTGCGGTTTGGAACCGGGGGCTCACGCGGGACAGGGGGCAGGTGTTGAGCAGTACGTTCTCGACCGGCACGCCTTGCTGAAGCTGTGCCATGGCGGCCGGCAGGATCTCCTTGGCCATCCGCGCCGTTTCGGTCTCCTGCTCGGCCAACTGCCGTTGCAGTACTGCCTCCCTCTCGGCGCACTGCCTGCGCAGCCCGGCGATCGCCCGTCCCCGTCTCGCCGCCTCCCCGGCCGTGACGGCCACCGCCGCCGTGGCGATGGTGCCGATCCAGGCGGCGTGGGCACGGGCCACCGAGGGCGTCAGCAACACGGCCACGGCCGTGCATATGGCCAGTAGTGCGGGTGGCAACAGCCACATTGCGGTGGAGGTGCGCCCCGGCCTTCCGGGCGGCGAATCAGCACGAACCATCGGCATCCTCAAAGGACTCGTGGAGAGGGACGAGGCGTCATGCACGGCAAATACGGTCGCCAGGAAAGACGCCAGGAAAAGGGATGGGAACAAGGTGGACGCTCGTCGGTTCACACTCACCAACGCTTGGCCGCAGCGCATTCCAAGTTCGCATTCCGCGCGCGGAGCCGGGTCCCGGGACGCCCGAGCACTCGTGCGGATGAACGGCAGCGCGACAGCCAGCAGAGAGGCCCTGTGACCGCCGCAACTCGCTGCGCGGCAGTGAGCATAGCGGGGCCCGAATGGCTTTGTGTGATGAGTGCATATAACACATGAATGTACGTGCGTGCGAAATTCAGCAGAATCGTTTAGCGCTGGCTATTCAGCGAAATCGCGCAGGGCCGGCGCCGCCGTGCCGCCGGCCCCAAAGACGCGGTCCTCGCGCAACACCCGCACAGAGAACTCTCCGGCAGGTCAGGAAATGCTGTTGAGCTTGTTGCGTACCTTGTCCATGACCTTGGCGGGGAGGGTGGCGTAGCCCTGGAAGGAGAGGTCCTGCTGGCCCTGCATGCCGGCGGCGTACAGGAGGAAGGACTTGGTGGCGGGCCAGGTCTTCGCCTTGTTGCCCTTGTCGCAGACGATCTCGTACGTGACCATGCCGATCGGGTACGCGCCGGCGGTCCTGGGCTTGTAGTCGAGGCCGAGGACCAGGTCGCCGTCCGAGCCGGCGACCTTCGCGCCGGCCAGTGCCTTCGAGGCGTTGACGACGGTGGGGTCGACCGGCGCCGCGGCGCCGGTGTCGAGCGAGGCCGTGGGGATGGACTTGCCGATCGCGTAGGCGAGTTCGACGTATCCGATGGCGCCCTCGGTCCGCTTGACCTTGGCGGCCAGCCCGGACGAACCGGTGGCGGAGTCGCCGCCCTTGGCGGGCCACTTCTGGCCGTGCGGGTGCGGCCAGCCGCTCGGGGTGGCGGCGTGCAGGTACGCGGTGAAGTTGTCGGTCGTGCCGGAGGCGTCGGACCGGTGCACCGCCTTGAGGGGCGTCGCGGGCAGGTCGGCCTTGGGGTTCAGCTTCGCGATCGCCGGATCGTTCCACTTGGTGATCCTGCCGTCGAAGATCCGGGCGAGGGTGGGGGCGTCCAGTACCAGCTTCTTGACGCCCGGCAGGTTGTAGGCGACGGCGATCGGGCCGCCGAGCATCGGCAGGTGGACGGCGCGGCCGCCGTCCGCGCACGCCTTCTTGGACCGGTCCCGCTGTGCCTGCCGCAGCGCGGAGTCGGAGCCGGCGAAGGCGGTACGGCCCGCAAGGAAGTCCTTCTGACCGGCGCCGGAGCCGGAGCCCTCGTACTGGATCCGGGTGCCGTCGCAGGCCTTCCGGTAGTTCCTGATCCAGAACCGCATGGCGTTCTGCTGCGCGGTCGAGCCGGAGGCCCGCAGCGTGGCCGCCTTGCCGCACTTCACCGCGCCGCCCGCGGCCGCGGTACCGGAAGCGGACGCGCTACCGGACCCGGAGCCGGAAGCGGACGCGGACGTCGCGCCGGACGAGCCGCCGGACGCCGGAGAACCGTCCGAGCCGCAGGACGCGAGGGCCAGTACGCCCGAGAGTGCCGCCAGGGCGGCGGCCAGGGCGCGCGGGCCCCGGGGACGCTGTGTTGTCACGGTCGAGTACTCCTTGAGCTTCGGGGTCAGGAGGGAGGTGCGGGCAGCGGGTGCGCGGCAAGCGCGCGGGCCGTGTGGGCCAGCTGGGAGGCCATGGCGCGGGCGGTGGAGGCGGACCAGTCGTGGCCGCGGTCCTCGTCGAGGTAGTCGGGGCCCGGGCCGGGGCCCAGGTGCCAGTACGTCCAGCTCTGGCCGGGGATCGTGTAGCCGATGTCGACCAGCGCGCCGTTGATCTCGCTGATGACGTGGTGGGCGCCGTCCTCGTTGCCGGTGACGACGACGCCGGCCACGCGGTTGAAGGCGACCGGGCGCCCCTGGTCGTCGGTCTCGCTGAGCATCGCGTCCATCCGCTCCAGTACGCGCTGCGCCACGGAGGACGGCCTGCCCAGCCAGGTGGGCGAGGCGATGACCAGGATCTCAGCGTTCAGGATCTTCTCGTGCACCGACGGCCAGTCGTCGCCCTCGCCCATGTCACTCTGCACGCCCGGCAGGAGATTCAGGTCGACGGCCCGGACGGTCTGCGCGGTGACGCCGTGGGTGTCCAGGGCCTTGACGACGACGCCTGCGAGGGCTTCGGTGTTCGACGGCTGCGGGGAGGGTTTGAGGGTGCAGTTGATCACGAGGGCGCGCATGGGATTTCTGTACCCGGGTCCGGCGCCCGTCCGCGGCGGCAGGTGGGGGCTTCACCCGCACGGCACCAGCACGGCACCCGCTGGTGGCCGCCCGGTGGAGCCCGCGCCCGGATCTTGACATTCACGGCGCGCGGAAGCAGCATTTCCCAGAAATGTGAACAAAGGTTCACTATACGAACGTCGAGTCATGCGAACGTCGAGTTCCTCGCTCCCCCTCTCCCCCCTCCCCCTCTCTCGAAGGATCACTCAGCCCATGGCCACCACCCGTGAACTGTTCATCGGCGGCGAGGACGTACCCGCCGCCTCGGGCCGTACCACCGAGGACGTCAGCCCCTTCACCGGTGAGGTGTACGCGACCGTCGCCGCCGGCGGGCCCGAGGACATCACGCGGGCCGTGGACGCCGCGGACGCGGCCTTCCCCGCATGGGCCGCGCTCGCCCCGTTCGCCCGCCGGGCCATCTTCCTCAAGGCCGCCGACCTGCTCGACGCCAAGGGTGAACAGGCCGTCGAGCTGATGGCGCAGGAGGTCGGCGGCACGGCGCCGTGGGCGCACTTCAACGTCGCGCTCGCCGCCAATGTGCTGCGCGAGGCGGCCGCCGCGATCACCGCGCCGCGCGGCGAGGTCCTCAGTACGCAGGAGAGCGGCGCGCTGGGCATGGCGGTGCGCGAACCGCTGGGCGTCGTCGGGGCGTTCGCGCCGTGGAACGCGCCGCTGATCCTCGGGGTGCGCGCCGTCGCCGCGCCGCTCGCGGCGGGCAACACCGTCGTGGTCAAGCCGAGCGAGGACGCGCCGCTGGCCTGCGGGCTGTTCGTCGCCGACGTGCTGCGCGAGGCCGGGCTCCCGGACGGCGTACTGAACGTGGTCACCAACGCCCCCGAGGACGCCGCCGCCGTCGCCGAGACGCTGATCGCCGACGCACGCGTACGGGCCGTCAACTTCACCGGCTCGACGGGCGTGGGCCGGATCATCGGCACCCACGCGGCGCGGCACCTCAAGCCCGCGGTGCTGGAGCTGGGCGGCAAGAACGCGATCCTCGTGCTGGACGACGCGGACGTGGATTACGCGGTCGACGCGGTCACCTTTGGCGTGTTCATGAACGCGGGGCAGATCTGCATGTCCGGTGACCGGATCCTGGTGCACGAGAGCCTGGCGGAGGAGTTCACGCGGAAGTTCACGGCGAAGGTGGCGACGCTGCCGGCCGGTGATCCGCGCGAGCCGCAGACCGTCGTCGGTCCGCTGGTCAGCGCGGCCGCGGCGGAGCGCGTCGCGGCGCTGGTGAAGGACGCGGTGGACAAGGGCGCCACGGTGCTGACCGGGGGCGGGGCGCCGGAGGGCGCGGTGCACCCGGCGACCGTGCTGACCGGCGTCACCAAGGAGATGGAGCTGTACTACGGCGAGGCGTTCGGACCGGTCTGCGTCATCGAGACGTTCGCCGACGACGACGCGGCCATCGCCCTGGCCAACGACACGGAGAACGGCCTGACCTGCGGCATCCTCACCGAGAACGCCACGCACGGGCTGGCCGTCGCGCGCCGTATCCGTACCGGCATCGTGCACGTCAACGACCAGTCCGTCGGCGACGAGCCGCAGGCGCCGTTCGGCGGCGTCAAGGACTCCGGTTACGGGCGGTTCGGCGGCCGCTGGGGCATCGAGGCGTTCTCCAGCACCCGGTGGCTGACGGTCGCGACGCAGCAGGCGCACTATCCGTTCTGAGGCGCCCGCACAGCGGTATGACGTTCCGTCGCCCCTGGCACGCCCTTGCGGCGCGCCAGGGGTACGAGGGCGATGGCGGCGGCGCCGAGGAGGCCGGCCATGGCGAAGGCCGTGAAGCCCATGCTCTGGCTGCCGGTGGCGGCGAGGACGCCGATCAGCCAGGGGCCGAAGGCCGCGCCCATCCGGCCGACGCCGGTGACCAGGCCGAGCCCCGCGGCGCGTTCGCTGTCGCGGTAGACGGTGTCGGTGACGGCGTAGACCATGACCTGCGCGCTGAAGAGCCAGACGCCGGTGAGGGCGATGACGGCGTAGGTGAGGCCGAGCGGCATGTGCGACTTGAGGAGCAGCGCGCCGGCCGCGGTGAGGGCGAACCAGAGGGCGGAGATCTTCACGGAGCCGAAGCGGTCGGCGGCGCGGCCCGCGACGAACATGCCGACGATGCCGCCCGCGTTGATGACCATCAGGAAGGTCACCGAGGAACTGAGGCCGTAGCCGGAGGCGCGCATCATCTGCGGCAGCCAGGTGGACACGCCGTAGACCAGGACCAGGCCGCAGAAGGAGGCCAGCCAGAGCAGGAGGGTGGCCCAGCGGGACTCGGCGCTGAAGAGGGCGCGGACGGCGGCCAGGCGGCCCTTGGCGCCGGCGGCCGGGGCCTGGACGGGGGTGGGCCGGGGCAGGCCGTACCGGTCGGCGACGGCGTCGGCCCGCGTGCGGTCACCGCGCGCGAGGAGCACGCCGGGCGATTCGGGGAGCAGTTTCAGCAGCAGCGGTACGGCGACGAGGGCGGGCAGCACGCCTGCCCAGAACACGGCGCGCCAGCCCGCGGCGGGCGCCAGCCCGAGGCCGATGCCGGTGGCTGCCATGCCGCCCGCGTGGTACGAGGACATCAGCAGGCCGGTGGTGAGGGCCGCCCGGCCGGGCGGCGCGAATTCCAGCACCATGGCGAGGGCGAGCGGGGTGAGGCCGCCGAGGCCGATGCCCGCGACGAAGCGGCCTGCGCCGAAGGCGGCCGGGCCCGCGGCGAGAGCGCAGACCGCGGAGCCGAGGGAGAACAGCGTGACGCTGGCGACCAGCGTGGGGCGGCGGCCGAGCCAGTCGGTGATGTTGCCGGCGGCGAGCGCGCCGAAGAACATGCCGAAGGCGGTCCAGCTGCCGATCGAGCCGGCGCTCGCGGGGGTGAGACCGAGGCCGGGGTCGTCGAGCATGTGCGGCATGACGGCGCCGTAGATGTTGACGTCCATACCGTCGAAGAAGACGGCCAGCCAGCACAGGGCCAGGACCGGGAAGACCGTGCGGAAGGTGTGCGGCGGGCGGTCGGCGGTCGGGCTTGCCGGCCCGGTCGTGCCGGAGGAAGTCATGGGTGTCCCTGGGATCTGTCGGCTCGTGCAGGTGGCGTCTCACGGGAAGCTGTTCACCTGGCGACTGTTCGCCTGGTGAAGTCTCGTTCACCAACTGGTGGCATGAGTGTCAGCGCGCTTCCGGCGCCTGTCAATGGTCTTGCCAGGACCGTTCTGTCGTCCGGTCCGTCGTCGCGAGGAGCCCGGCGACCGTGTCGCGCAGCCACTCCACCGCCGGCGCGGGCAGCGTCCTGCGGTACGTGTACAGCGCGACCTCGGCGGTGGGGAGGTCGAAGGGCAGCGTGAAGGTGCGCACCGGGGCCGCGCGGGTGAAGGACCGTACGGCGCGGCCGGGCACGACCGCCAGGTATCCGGTGCGGGCGACCAGTTCGGGCAGCACGGCGAAGTGCGGTACGTGGGCGACGATGTCGCGGGGGTGGCCGAGCCGGCCGAGCACCTGGTCGGCGTCGAGGTGGCCGGCCGCGGCGGCCACGGCGATGTGCCGTTCGGCCAAGTACTCCCCCAGCCCCGGCCGGTCGCCGATACGCGGGTGGTCCTCGGCGCGGAGGCCGACGTAACGCTCCTGGAAGAGCGGGTCGCGGCGGATGTCGGGCGCGTCGATGCGGGGCGTGCAGATCACGGCGTCGGCCCGGCCCTGGCGCAGCTCCTCGGCGGCGCCGGCGGAGTCCAGCGGTGCGACCTCCATCCGGCAGTGCGGCGCGCGGGCCTCCAGCTCCGCCAGTACGGCCGGCAGCAGGATCATCTCGCCGAGGTCGGTGGCGCGGATCCGGAAGGTGCGCTGCGAGGTCAGCGGGTCGAAGGCGCCCGCGCCGGAGACGGTCTCCGTGATCACCTCCAGGGCCTGGCGCAGTCGCGGGTACATCCGCGCCGCGGTCTCCGTCGGGCGGAGCCCGTCGGCGGAGCGGACGAACAGCTCGTCGCCGAAGTGCCGGCGCAGCCGCCGCAGGGCGTGGCTGGCGGAGGGCTGGGTAATGAAGAGGGCCTCGGCGGTGCGGGTGACGCTCCGGGTCTCGTAGAGCAGCACGAAGGTCTTCACAAGGTTGAGATCCAGGTCGGTCACGGCGCGACCCTACATAGGCGACCTCTATGCAGCCATCGACAGCAGTCATTGGACCTATACCCGGGCCGCTCCTACCGTGAGGCGGGTCACCCGGCACAGGAATGGGGAGAACCGATGGCCACCGTGAGGGACGCGACGTACGAGCTGCTCCGGGCGCACGGCCTGACGACGGTCTTCGGCAATCCGGGCTCCAACGAGCTGCCGTTCCTCGCCGGGATGCCGGCGGATTTCCGTTACGTCCTCGGGCTGCACGAGGGGGCCGTGCTGGCGATGGCCGACGGGTACGCGCAGGCGCGCGGTGGCGCCGCGTTCGTCAATCTGCACGCGGCCGCCGGTACCGGCAATGCGATGGGCATGTTCGCCAACTCCGTGTACGCGCACAGCCCCCTGGTGATCACCGCCGGCCAGCAGGTGCGCTCGACGGTCGGCCAGGAGGTCATGCTGGCGAACGTGGACGCGTCGGCGCTGCCGAAGCCGCTGGTCAAGTGGGCCTGCGAGCCGGCCTGCGCGGCGGACGTGCCGCGCGCGCTCAGCCAGGCGGTCCACCTGGCGAACCTGCCGCCCAAGGGGCCGGTGTACGTGTCGGTGCCGTACGACGACTGGGCGCAGGAAGCGCCGGAGGGCGCCCGGCATCTGACGGTGCGTCGGACGGCGGCGGCCGGCGCGCTGAGCGGGGCGCAGCTCGACGACCTCGTCGCGGCCCTGGACGGGGCCGTGAATCCCGTACTGGTACTGGGCCCCGAGGTCGACGCCGAGGAGGCCAATGGCGACGCCGTGCGGCTGGCGGAGAAGCTGAGCGCGCCGGTGTGGATCGCGCCCTCGGCGTCCCGCTGCCCGTTCCCCACCCGGCACCCCGCCTTCCGCGGCGTGCTGCCCGCCGCCGTGCGGGGCGTGAGTGACGCACTGGCCGGGCACGACGTGATCCTGGTGGCCGGGGCGCCGGTGTTCCGGTACCACCAGTTCGTGCCCGGCGCGTATCTGCCCGAGGGCGCGCGGCTGATCCACCTCACCAGCGACCCGGGCGAGGCCGCGCGGGCGCCGATGGGCGAGGCGCTGGTCGGCGGGGTGCGGGACGCGCTGGCTCGGGTGGCGGACGCGGTGACCGGCGGGCGGCGCCCGGCGCTGCCGCCGCTGCCGGACTTCCGGCCCGCGCCCGCGGCCGCGTCCGGCGACCGGCTGCACCCGGAGGAGCTGTTCGCGCTGCTGCGCAGGACCGCTCCACAGGACGCGGTGTACGTGAAGGAGTCCACCTCGACGACCGGCGCGTTCTGGGCGCAGACGGACCTGTCGCTGCCGGGCAGTTACTTCTTCCCGGCCTCCGGCGGGCTGGGCTTCGGGCTGCCGGCCGCCGTCGGCGCGCAACTGGCGCACACCGAACGGCAGGTGATCGGGCTGATCGGCGACGGGTCGGCGAACTACGGCATCACGGCGCTGTGGACGGCCGCCCAGTACGGCATCCCGGTGATCATCGTGATCCTCAACAACGGTACGTACGGCGCGCTGCGCTGGTTCTCCAAGGTGCTGGACTCCGGGGAGACACCGGGCATGGACGTGCCCGGCATCGACTTCGTCCAACTCGCCGGGGGTTACGGGGTCGCGGCGAGCGCCGTGCGGACCGGCGAGGACTTCATGCGCGCCCTGAAGGACGCGCTCGGCAGCGGCCGGCCCGCCGTCATCGAGGTGGCGACCGAACTCACGGAGCCGTAGCCGCAGCCGTGACCGGTTCTCCCTTCTTCCGGGTCGCCAGCGCCTCCATGCGGGTGACCAGCGGCGGGAGGAAGGGCGAGCCCGCCGTCGCCGCGCCGGCCGCGCCCAGGGCGATGGTCCAGGCGACCGGGCCGAGCGGGGTGCAGCCGAAGAAGTGGCTGAGGCCCGGGGTCTGGACGACCGCCGCGAGGGCGGCCATCGAGCCGAGCGCGGAGGCCACGACCGTACGGTCCCGGCCGCCGATCAGCAGGGTCTGGCCGAGCTGGCTGGCGACCAGCGCGGCGAGCGCGACCGTACGGGCGCGGGCCGGGCGGCCGGTGAGGCGTGCCGCGAGCCAGCCGGCGGCGGCGCCCGCCGCCGTGGCGAGCGCCCGTTGCGCGGTCTCGTCGGTCAGCGCGGTGCCCAGCGACGCCTCAGGGCCCTCGCGGAGCAGCCGGTCGGCGGCATCGGGGTGCGGCCGGCGGACGGCGAGGGCGATGGCCGGGAGCAGGTCGGTGAAGAGGTTGACCAGCAGGAGTTGACGGGCCGTCAGGGGCGAGGTGCCGGAGACGGTGGCGCCGAGTACGGTGAAGGCGATCTCGCCGAGGTTGCCGCCGACCAGCATGGCGAGCGCCTCGCGCACCGAGGCCCACATGGCGCGGCCCTCGATGAGCACCGCGAGGATGGTCTCCAGCCGGTCGTCGGTGACCACCAGGTCGGCGGCCGCGCGCGCCGCTGGGGTGCCCCGGCCGCCGAGCGCGATGCCGACGTCGGCGATCCGGATGGCGGGCGCGTCGTTGGCGCCGTCGCCGGTCATGGCGACCGTACGGCCCAGCCGCTGGAACGCCTGGACGACGCGTACCTTGTGCACCGGCGTGGAGCGCGCGACGACGCCGACGTCGGGCAGCGCCTTGTCCAGCGCGTCGTCGTCCAGGGCGTCCAGCTCGGCGCCGGTGATGACGCGGCGGCCGTCGATGACGCCGAGTTCGATGGCGATGGACTCGGCGGTCTGCGGATGGTCGCCGGTGATCATGACGATGTGCACGCCCGCGTCGGCCAGTTCCCGCACGGACCCGGCGGCGGTGGAGCGTACCTGGTCGGCGAAGGCGAGGAAGCCGAGGAAGCCGAGCTTGCCGACGGTCTCGTCGGCGAGTGTGCCGTCGGCGGCCGGGTCCTTGCGCGTGCGGCGCTCGGCGACCGCGAGGACGCGGTGCCCCTCGGCGGCCAGCTTCTCGCCCTCGGCCAGGATCTCGTCGCGGTCGGCGCGGTCCAGCCGCCGCCCCTCCTGGGTGGTACAGCGCTGGATCACCTCCTCCGGCGCGCCCTTGACCGACAGCACCCACTCCTTGCCGCTGCGGCCGACCGCGGCGTGGAAGCCGCGGCTGGGCTCGAACGGCAGGTACGCGGTGCGCTTCCAGCCGGCGGCCGAGCGGGTGCGGTGCACGCCCGCCTCCTCGGCGCCGCTGACCACCGCGCTGTCGGTGACGTGCGCGAACGGCTGCTTGCGGCGCCGGCGGGGCGTGGCACGCAACCCGGCGGCCAGTACGTCCTCGTGCTCGGGCGCGAGGCGGTCCAGTGCCAGGTTGCGGCCGGCCGCCGAGACGGCGCTGAGCGAGATCTGCCCGTGTGTGAGGGTGCCGGTCTTGTCGAAACAGAGTACGTCCGTGCGGCCGACCGCTTCGATGGTGCGGGGGTCGCGGACGAGGACGCCCTGCGCCGACAGCCGCCGCGCGGCGGCGAGTTGGGCGGCCGAGACCAGGAAGGGCAGCCCTTCGGGGACGCTGGCCACCGCGAGGCCGACGCCCGCGCCGACGGTCTCCCGGGCTGGGCGGCCGCGCAGCAGGCCGACGGCCATCAGGGTGGCGGCGGCGCCGAGCGCCACCGGCATCGTGGTGCGGGTGATCTGCGCGAGGCGGCGCTCCACGCCGACCGGGGCCGCCGCGCCCCGCCCGGCCTGCGC